>JANOLM010000280.1:0-10094 GCA_031419815.1 Bacteroidia bacterium | reverse complement strand
TCTTGCAGCGTAACTGAACTTATTAATTTTGCCTCCTGATTGACCCAATCCGGATCGCCCGAAAGCGTAGCAAATGCTAGGTTCATGGCACGGTTCATCACTTCTACTTCGCCAAACTCCAAACTAGCCTCTGCCTGGTTCTTTACTTTTTCAAGTTCCTCTTCACTCGCACCTTCAGTCATTATCTTTTGCAGAATCTCATCTACTTCTTTTTCTGCACGCATCAGATCAATACCTTCCTTCACGCGGCCGCTTACAACAAATAATCCGGGGTCAATGGTACTCATCACAAAAGATGAGACAGACGTAAATATTTCTTTCTCCTTCACTAACTGTTGATACATCCGGCTCGATTGACCGCGACTAAGAACATCACTCAATAGATCCACAGCGTAATAATCGGGATGAAAGCGACCTGGCATGTGATAAGTTTTATAGAGTGCATTTGCAGGCACTTTTGCGTTTACTTCCAAAGTACGCTTTTGATTTTGTCGAGGTTCAATTGGCAATTTTCGCTCAGTCTTTTTTCCTGCTGGAATTGGCCCAAACCATTTTTCGGAAAGTTGCTTTACCTGATCGAACGTAACATTTCCCGCCACTACCAAAACAGCGTTGTTAGGAACGTAATGAGCAAAGAAAAAATCTTTCACATCGTCCATCGTAGCATTTTCGATATGGCTGATTTCTTTGCCAATGGTTGCCCATTGATAGGGATGAACATGATAAGCCAATGGCCGGAGCTTTAACCAAACATCGCCATAAGGTTGACTGAGGTAACGTTGCTTGAACTCTTCAATCACCACTTTGCGTTGGACTTCCAGCACTTTAGGATCGAATGACAGACTTAGCATGCGGTCGCTTTCCAACCAAAATCCTGTTTCAAGATTTGTAGCGGGTACTGTCAGATAATAGTTGGTAATATCCGTGCTGGTGAAGGCGTTGTTCTCACCGCCAACTTTTTGAAGTGGCTCATCGTAACTAGGGATGTTGGCGGAACCACCGAACATTAAATGCTCGAAAAGGTGGGCGAAGCCTGTTTTATCGGGCTGTTCATCGCGCGAACCTACATTGTATAAAATATTCAGCACCGCTATTTGTACGGTATGGTCTTCGTGCACCAGAACTTTCAGTCCATTGGCAAGTGTAAATTGTTGAAATGAAATCATGTGTATCAAAAATACATAGATTCCGGAGATCGGATGCTTGATTCTCGAAACTGGATGTTTAAATAACTCTCCAGAAGTTGTTTCGATGGACCAATACTTGATAGATACCTTCTAAACTCCTGGAGAGTTTACCAAACAAAAATTCTGAGATTTCTCAAATCCTGTTCATATTTGCATTATCCTAAACCCTATACATGAAGTATAAACGTATCGTCCTCAAGCTTAGCGGTGAAGCGCTAATGGGCTCTAAACACAGCAACATCGACCCGGCTGTATTGGAACAATATTCCGAAGAAATTAAAGCGGTCAAGGATGAGGGGGTTGAGATTGCTATTGTGATCGGAGGTGGAAATATTTTCAGAGGTGGTCAGGCCGAAGCCTTGGGCATTGAGCGTGTGCAAGGCGATTACATGGGTATGCTGGCAACGGTGATCAATGCTATGGCGCTGCAAAGCGCGTTGGAGCGACATGGAATGTTCACCCGCCTGATGTCTGGCATTAAGATGGAACAGGTATGCGAGCCTTTTATCAAGAGAAGAGCTATACGTCACCTTGAAAAAGGAAGGATTGTAATTTTCGGAGCCGGTATTGGCAATCCTTATTTTACAACTGACTCTACCGCAAGTTTAAGAGCCATTGAAGTTCAGGCAGATGTAGTGTTGAAGGGAACTCGCGTAGATGGCGTTTATGATAAAGACCCTGAAAAATTTACCGATGCCATCCGTTATAAAACATTGAAATTTCAAGAGGCTTACGAAAAAAACTTAAATATCATGGACATGACGGCCTTCACCTTGTGCATGGAAAACAAATTGCCAATCATTGTTTTTGATATGAACAAAAAAGGAAACCTGCTAAAGATTGCAAAAGGGGAAGAAGCTGGAACATTAATTAGTTGATCTGAAAATTGGTTGATTTGAAGATGACCAACTAAAAACTCAAGACTCAAGGATAAAAACCCAATACTAATTAATTATGGAAGAACTCGAACTTTATCTGGATGAAGCAAAAGATTTGATGGGTAAATCCTTCGGCCATGTTGGCCAAGAACTCACAAAAATTCGTGCAGGCAAAGCAAGCCCCAACATGCTGGATGGAATTATGGTATCGTATTATGGCGCCATGAGCCCATTAAGTCAGATTTCATCTATCACAACACCGGATGCACGAAGTCTTTTCATCAAGCCTTGGGAAAAAACACTAATTCAAGAGATTGAAAAAGCTATTTTGCAAGCCAATCTTGGCCTTACACCTCAAAATGATGGTCAACAAGTAATCATCAATGTGCCCATGCTCACAGAGGAGCGCAGAAAGCAATTGGTAAAGCAAGCCAGTCAGGAATGTGAGCACGGCAAAGTAAGCATTCGCACCATTCGCAAAGAAACAAACGAACAGCTAAAAAAGATTAAAGGCGTTTCTGAAGATGATGTAAAAAATGCTGAAGAGACTGTGCAGAAATTAACAGACGAGTTCATCTTAAAGATTGACGCCATGATGAAGAAAAAAGAAGGCGAGATTATGACGGTGTAGTTAGTAATCGGTTATCGGTAATCAGTATTCGGTAAATTAACCTTAATTGATTATTGGCCTTCGATTACCAGTTACGGATTACCTGATTACTGATTACCTTTCAACAATCATGGCATCTTCCCCATTTGTCTCCTTCATCGGCTCGGGCAACCTGGCCTGGCATCTTGCTCCAGCCTTGGATAATGCCGGTTTTGTGGTGAAAGAAGTGCACAGCCAAAACCCCAAACACGCTGCGAATCTTACCGATCAACTTTACCAGGCCGAAGTGAAAGCATCACTTGATTTTTCCACAAGTGCCTCCAGTATTTTTATTATCGCCACAAGTGATGATGCTATTGAAGCAATTGCGCAGGAAATCATTTTACCCGAAGATGCTTTTCTACTCCATACGTCCGGGAGTCAACCACTAAGCATTTTGCAATTTGCAGCCACTATCAACACCGGAGTTTTTTATCCCTTGCAAACCTTTACCAAAACCAAAAAAGTAGATTTCAAAGACACTCCGATTTTTATTGAAAGCAATAATGCTGAAACTGAACTGGTGCTAATGCATTTGGCAAAAGCCATCAGTAATAAAGTGAACAAGATTGGCTCGGAAGAGCGAAAGGCATTGCATGTAGCCGCAGTATTCGCTTCGAACTTCACCAACCATATGCTCACACTCTCAAAAAAAATATTAGAGCAGAATGGTTTAAATTTTGATTTATTGAAGCCCTTGATCTCAGAGACAATTCATAAAAGCTTAACGGTTGGCCCTGAAAACGCTCAGACTGGTCCTGCAAGACGAGGTGACCTGGAGATTTTGGATAAACATATTGCCTTTTTACAAGAGGATGAAACACTGACGGAAATTTATAAGCTGGTGAGTCAGGATATTTTAGATACTTACCAACCGGAATAAATTTCTTACCTTCATTACTAAACGTTAAAAGCTATGAAAGCCATTATCCTTTTTTGTTTAGGTCTTGTTGTCTCTTCTGCTGCAATAGCGCAGCAGGATACCACTAACCAGAAACCCATTAATCCTACCTCTACTGCCTATTTACACTACGATTTCAACACCCCGCTTTACGTTATCGATGGCTTAGTTCACAAAGGTATTCTTGTAAATGGAAAATTGATTAACGATATAAATCCCGACAAGATTGACAACATTCACGTATTTAAAGGAGAATCCGCGAAATATCTGTATGGCGAGAAAGGAAAAAATGGAGTCGTTGTAATCACGACAAAAGAATTCGCCAAAAAATCCAAAGTCCAGAAGGAGTAGCGCCATCTTCCGATAGTCGAGCTAACAATCATCCCTTCTAAAGTTCTAAGTAGCCCCGATATTCACCATACATCACGCCAAGCCTGTATTGCTTGTTTAATTTTCCTATTTTTAAATTCACTAAAAGTTATTACGTCATGCGAAAGTTATTTATCCTATTTTTTTTACTGGCCACCGCGCCAGCCTTTTCCCAAAGCAAACCGCGCGAATCTCTTGACCCTTCGGTTTCGGAAATCTGGGATCTAAAACCCGTTAAAGTAACTCCAGGAAAAAATCCAGGAGAAGCACCTTCAGATGCCATTATTATTTTTGATGGCAAAGACCTATCCAATTTTACAACAGTGGATGGCTCTGCCGCCAAGTGGGATGTAAAGGATGGTACGCTTACTGTAACAAAAGGATTGGGCGACATAAAAACCAAAAAACAGTTTGGCGACATACAGTTGCACATCGAGTGGCGGTCTCCAGAAGTGATTGTAGGTGATGGACAAGGCAGGGGCAACAGCGGAATTTTTTTACAAGAGCGCTATGAGCTTCAGGTCTTGGACAGCTATGAAAGTGTCACCTATTCCAACGGGCAGGCTGGTTCAATTTATAAGCAATCTATTCCTTTAGTAAATGCCACCCGTAAAGCGGGCGAATGGCAGGTCTATGATGTGATCTATAACGCGCCTGTATTCAGCGAAAACGGAAGAGTAACTTCAACAGCAAAAATTACAGTGCTTCATAACGGAGTGTTAATACAAAATGGAACTCACATCTGGGGGCCGACAGAATACAAAGGTTTGCCTGTTTACCAGCCGCATGGAAAGGCTTCTCTAAAATTCCAGGATCATGGTAATCCGGTAAGCTTCCGCAATATCTGGGTAAGAGAGCTTTGAGCATTACATAAACTCGATTAAACTTCAAAAGTCTTTTATTAAAACCAAATAGACTTAGATGATTTAAGGGGACTTCTAAAAATTCAATTTCTGCTTATCATTTCCCTTCTGGGGAAACAGGAATGAGGTGATTAAAGGAATCAATTGAATTTTTAGAACCCACCTTAAATGGAAGAAGGGACGCAAAATTTACGTCCCTTCTTTTTTTGTATAGATTAACCCCTCCAAGGTCTTCTTAATTTCTACTGAACATCAGTGGCAACTTCGCCCTTAATGAAAAGTTGAACAAATCCGTTTTCAATATTTGATGTGACCGTCACCGATTTATTGAATGCACCTGGAGATGCTGCGTTATAGGTAGCCTTAATAAATCCCTGACCACCTGGTGCAATTGGTTCGCGTGTCCAATCAGGTGTTGTGCAGCCACATGAGGGAGCCACATTGGTTATAACCATAGTAACTTTTCCATTGTTGGTGAACTTAAACTCATGGGTAACGGGTACACCTTGCTTAATCTTACCAAAATCGTGGTTTAAGGATGCCGTTCCAAAAACAGCTAAATCAGCTTTAGGCGCGGTTTCGGTTACTGCGGCCGTCACTTGCTGACTATAACCAACATTTACAAGAGCTAGAAGGGCTACTAAGAGGAATAATTTTTTCATGTTTTATAAAATTTAGGTTAAACTTACTTGTTTTCGTTCGAACAGTACAAACATCCGTCTTAAAATCGAACCAAGGTGTTAACAAAGTTCTAAAAAATGTTAACAAGATGTTAAACTCCATAAGTGTATTTTTAATACTTAGTACCTTTGAAAGGTGAGCCGCACCACCCTTAGAATTGTAATTGTCTTAGCCGCCCTCAGTATCGTGGGCATCACGCTCACTCAAATATACTGGGTACGCAAAGCCTTTGATCTTCGCGAGAACCAATTTAACCGCGATGTAAATACGGCTCTGTTGAGTGTGGCCTCCAAAATATTTGAGATCAACAAGACTCCATCTCCGGCTAATAATCCCGTTACGCAGCTTTCCACAAACTATTTCGTGGTCTTAATTAATGGCCCGATTGATGGGAGCTTGCTTGAGTTTTTACTGACAACCGAATTTGAAAGACACAACATCAAAGCAGACTTTGAATACGGCATCTACGATTGCATTGAAAGGTGCATGGTGGGTGGAAATTACATTTCGCCAAAGAAGAATATTAAAGCGAACATGCCCGCATTCCCGCAATGGAAAGATGACGGATATTATTTTGGAGTACAATTTCCTGCCATTGAGGCAAACCTAATTAGCCAAATGGGCATTTGGGGATTTTCTTCTGCCGTACTGCTGATTGTGATCTTCTTTTTTGTGTACACGCTCTTTGTCATTCTTAAGCAAAGACGACTTTCGGAAGTACAAAAGGATTTTATCAATAATATGACGCATGAGTTTAAAACCCCAATCTCTACCATCGCCATTTCCACCGAAGTATTAAAGGATCCGGGTATCATCCACACACCGGAACGCCTTCTGAATTATGCAACTATTATCCAAAATGAAAATCAGCGATTAAAGCAACAAGTTGAACGTGTGTTACAAATGGCGAGGATCGAAAAAGAAGACATTGGATTGAAAAAAGAAAATGCCGATGTCCATGAATTGATAAAAGAAGCTGTTAAAAACACATCACTCACCTTACATGAAAAGAAAGGCACCATCACGCTGGACCTAAAAGCAGAAACAAGTGTTGCCTCTGTTGATAAGCTTCATTTCACAAATGTGATCTACAACTTGTTGGATAACGCTATTAAATACACCCAGCGAGCCCCTCAAATCATCATCCGGACAAAAATTGTTAATAATTCAATTCTTCTGGAAGTACAGGATAATGGTATTGGGATAGATGATGCCGAGCAAAGAAAAATTTTCCATCGCTTCTATCGCGTGTCTACTGGCAACTTGCATGACGTGAAAGGTTTTGGATTGGGGTTAAATTATGTGAAGTTGATCATGGAAGCTCACAAAGGAAAAATTTCGGTTGCAAGTCTCCCAAATAACGGAAGTACCTTTAAACTCGTTGTACCCATAGCATGACACCAAAAATTCTTTTAGTAGAAGACGATCCTAGTCTGGGGTTTGTAATCAAAGACAATCTCTTGTTAAAGGGATACGATGTTTCTTTGTGTAGCGATGGCGAGGAAGGACAAAAGGTATTTGAAGGAAATCATTTTGACCTTTGCATACTCGATGTTATGATGCCAAAAAAAGATGGTTTCTCGTTAGCTCAAACTATTCGCAAGAAAAACCGTCAAATTCCAATCTTATTTATTACAGCCAAATCCATGTTGGAAGATAAGATCCATGGGTTTCATGCAGGCGGTGACGACTATATTGTGAAACCCTTTAGCATGGAAGAACTTTGTTTACGCATCGAAGTTTTTCTACGAAGGTCAAATTTTTTACCTACTGGCGAACAAAATTTTTCTCTTGGTGCGTTTACTTTTGACTGTCACAATTATACGCTTCATCACCTCTCTGGTTATAAAACGCTCACACAAAAAGAAGCGGAAGTACTCAAACTCCTCTGTCAGAACAAAGAACGCGTGCTCAAACGTGAAGAGATTTTAAAAAATGTGTGGGGCAATGACGACTACTTCCTGGGCCGCAGTATGGATGTGTTTATATCAAAACTCCGGAAACATCTCAAGGATGATCCCAGAGTTCAGATTGTGAATTATCATGGAGTGGGGTTTAAGCTGGAAGTTCAAAACTCTATCTGACAGTATTGCTTTAAAAGCCTTTGGACTTTAGCTTTTGTTCGGTAAGGACAATAAGTGCGATCAATCCTCCAATTAAAAAACCTGCTGCCAACAACAATACAGTTGGCGAATCAAGCAGAAAATATAGGCTTATCTGAACAAGCGCGACACAAAGTGCAACCACAAGTAGTCCATTCGCACTATATCGTTTGTACATGGGCAGTGGCGGGAATTCGAAGCGCGTCACTGTCCCATGAAACCAAACGTAATTTGAAAAACTAAACTACAAATTACACTGAACCCCGCCATTGATTATGCACTTTGTTATGGGCTGCCACATTAGTCTACTCTTATATTTTCTCATACTAATTTCTGCTCTTCAATTCTTTCAGTCTGTCAATTGCATTTTGATTTTGCGAGTCCAATCTCAAGGAGACATCAAAATTCTTAATGGCGAGCTCCTTATTACCTTGAATAAAGTAACCCTCAGCGAGACTGTCAAAGGCATTAGCTGAGTTCGGATATAATATAGTATTTAGCGAAAGTATATTTATTCCCTCCCGAACTTTGCCCTGAAAGAGCAAATGCAGGCCAAGGTTGTTCAGTTTCGATTCCTGTAGTGAAATATCAGGAGTTTGTAGTGTCTTTACTAAAGCCTCTAGATCTTTATAACCTTGGCTTCGGGCGAGCACATTGAAGTCTTCAAACGACATGATCTGCGATACTGGCTTTTTAGCTTTAAGGGAAATCAAATTGGGAGCTACTCCATTATTGATTGGATCATTGTCTAAAAACTGAAACGAGGTTTTGTCATCTTTCAAAAAGGCATTTAAAAAATGCATTGTATAATTGCATACCCACTGATAAGCAACTGTTATTTCCCTGTCACTTTTATCCTGTCTCGGATCCCTATCTTGAAAAAGGATTCCCATTGAGCTGAAATAGGCGTGTGTAAGGTCGTTAAATTTTAAGTAGTAGGCTTGACTATGCTTCAATGAATCGAAGAAAGAGAAGTTCTTGTTTAATGTCGTATCAATTTTGTCCTCAATCATTACACTTAGTGGTATATCCTTTTGAGACATAAAAATAAAAGGGACGTCAACCTTCGATAAATTTGCATCGCTCGAAGATAGAAGCTTTTGAAATTGGTATTTAATACTGCCATCTAGACATACCAAAGCCTTAATTCGTTCATTTCTCATTTGCGCCAAGACGTTTGAAATGCCACCGAAACTAAAACCTATAACAGATAATTTGTCTGAGTCCGAATATGTCAATGATGTAGCTTCAGCAATTAAGAATTCTATGTCTCTGGCCTGTGTCTCGATATCTCGTGTCGTCCCTCCGTCAAGAAATCTTGTTTCTGTTCCGCGACTCGGACAAGAGATAACAATAAAGCCATGACTCGCAAGGAATTCACATAGTGCAAAGTTCTCCACAGAGGAAGCTTGATAACTCGGGGCATAAATAACTACGGGAAATTTTCCCTTCGTTAATTGAGCATTTACATAGGATTTTGTTTCTATCTCAAATTGTTTTCTGTTTTTCTCATTGTCCGTGTAGTAAAACCAACTTAGTATCCGCTCATTGGGCAAGCTTTCCCATTCTTCTTCCTGTTTCAATATGGTCATGTAATCCTTAACCTTCAATTTACTATTTGGAGATATCTTTTCTGCTGGATACCACAGACTAATTGAAATTGGCCTGGCCAAAACTTTGTTGTCCCAATCAGATAAGCGTTTATATGATCTTGTATTGTCATCCTTAGTATAATTTCTAAAACCGACCTTAAATTTTCCGTGCGTCAAATCCAAATCTTTACTGGGCACTTGGCCCATTACCTGAATTGCAAAATGAAGTATAAAAACTGTTGTTAATGTCCTTTGTAAATTTGTTTTGGTCATGTTCATTTGATTTTAAGGAAGACAACTGTTGTCCAGGGTTACCCCTATTGTCTGGTTACGAATTTCTTTTAAGTTCGATAAGAAAAAATGTCAAAATGGGGTTGCCCATAACTATTCGCATAGGCCCAAGCTTCCTCACTCTTCATTGATCTCGCAGTCCTATACCCATACAGATCATTGATCTTTTTAGGAGGAAATTTTCTGAACAACAGGGCAAGCACTAACATCAACGGCCCAATGATCAGGTGAATCCAAATTCGTTCATCCATTGTAAACAAAATCTTAAATCTTAAATCTCAAATCTCAAATCTCAAATCTTTTACAATTTCTTTGCTCTGTTCCAATATTCATCCATTTCTGACAATTTCATCTCGCCCATCTTTTTTCCGTCCTTAGCAGATTCCGTTTCGAGATATTGAAAGCGCTTGATAAATTTTTTATTGGTACGCTCCAATGCTTCTTCCGGATCAATGTCGATGAAGCGGGCATAATTCACTAACGAAAAAAGTAAATCGCCAAACTCGGCCAAAGCCCTTTGCTTATCGATAGCTTCATTTGAAGCTGCATTACCTGCCTGCCGGACAGGCAGGAATTCTTGT
>JANOLM010000279.1:0-18733 GCA_031419815.1 Bacteroidia bacterium | reverse complement strand
GATGTGTATGGAATGAAACCAAGGTTACTTCTGCGTATGGTGGTGATGGATTCAGATCCTTTCCCAATACCAAAACCTCCACCCAATACTAACCCTTGTCCGAATTGCGCTTGAAAATCACCAATGATTAAATTTTTGATTCTCCCTTTGTTCATTACTTGTGCATGCAGCGAGTTGTAGTCAAATCCATATTTTTTGTTTTGAGTATTCCAACCAAAACTTTCGCCCGCATCTTTTTCGGCTGTGAACCCAAAGCTAAAATCCCCAGTATGGTTAATCCGGAAGCGCGTGTACAGTTTATCAGGAGAGCCAGCATAACGAGAGGAAGAATCCGTTTCAGACAAGTAGCCTTTCTTATCTTCCGGGGTTCGCTCATAGCGAAAAAGCAGGTAATTATTTTTCTCTTCAGCTATGCGCATCAACAAACCTTTGTCAAATAATCCAGTTGAACTACTGACGATAGTAAAAGGAACCAACTGGTAGATGATATCAAGATCGAAGCCAGGGATTGCCTGCAATTCGTATATTGAAAAAAGTCTTCCTTGCTCTTGCCGATACCGAATAAATTCTTCGATGTGTGCTTCTCGGAGTACAAATAGTGATCGCAACTCTTCAGCACTGGCCAGGTTTAGATCAATAGGATTCGTGAGTAACTGAGCAAGGTTTTCGTAAAGCTCTTCATAGTTCAGATCCAGATCCTGAATCGGGAAAATTTCATCTGCCAATTTCTCAAGATTGTAATCCGTGCGAGGATAATCCTGTCCCTGAGTTAAAAAAGACGCGCTGATTAAGGTTGTTGAATAAACAATTTTAACGAAAAATTGAATTTGAAATAATGAATGGCGAAGCCTACAGAACTTCGCAAAAGATTCGTTCATTATTTTAAGATTAGAACCCATTTCTTTATTTTATATCAGAGGTCTTTCTAATTTTTTCAATTCTGTAGCAGGCCGATGCCTGTTGTGCAAAATTTAGTGAGTTGTTGTACTGAATTGCATAATCAAATTTTAATCGCCAGCCTTTAAAACCAATCCCGAAGAAAGCTGCTTCGGGATTGAGATTGAATCCGGTTCGGGCAAAGATTTTTTTATGGACGCAGTATTCCATACCAGCCTTAACAATTGGATAATAGGCTATGTCTTTTTCTACTTCGGTGATTAACAGAAGCTGTTCGGTGGGTTTAAAACTTAATCCTACGGCAAGCCGCGTTGGTACTCGTTCACCATTGATGAGTTTGGGCTGGTTAAGATTTTGGATATAAGCACCAACAGAAACTTGCGGAGTAATTTCAGCAATGCCTCCTACACTTATGGAGAGTGCGCTTTTCGTGCCAAATCCTTCAGCACGATATTGAATGTAGTTTAGCTTTAATCCTAGGGAAGCAATTCCAAATTGACTGCTGAAACCAGTTGTTAAAATTTGTTCGCTGTAAAATTTATCTCCAAACTTAAAAACGCCAACGCCTACTGCTCCTATTTTTAAGGGAGTAGAAAAAGTGGCACCCATTCTGGAAGAGCCAGGTAATGCAGGCTTGGCTTCAAATGAAAAAGCTGCGTTGGTGTCTTTGACTTTTGCTAAACCTCCGATATTATTCAGAAGTGACCATTCATCAGTTAAGAGAGAGGAAGAATTACCCAACGCAGCTGCTCGAGCGCCTATAGTGCTAGAGGCGCTCTGACCAAAGGCGTTTTCAACCAGCAAAAACACCAGTAACGAAATTAAAAGAGCCCGCATTAATTCAACTTTTTAAGTAAGAAATTAATGTCTTTAAGTTAAGCTTTATTTCAGAAACGCTAAACCTCAAAGAGAATTGCTAAAAAGTAGTGAATCTGTGGCGTTTGATACTAAAATTCTTTCTTTAAATGAAAGAAAAATCCATTCGTGTTTTCCCGTGTAAATGTATATTCAAATCTGATGACGTTATCATAGGCCAAAACTAAATCAATGCCCGCACCTGCTCCGGCAAGCAATCGATTCGATAAAGCGCTATTTATTTTCATTTCCGCATACCTGGGATAATTTTCAACATATCCTAAATCGGCATACCCTTTAAGGTAGATGGCTACTGGGAAATGCCGAAACTGCTCAAGAGGCATTTCTTCAAACCTGTAGTCTCTGGAAAAGATTTGCTTCTTTAATGTTGTTTTGTTTAAGAAAAACTTTGGGCCTTCAATCACGTAAATTTCATACCCCCGGATAAATTGTTTTCGGTAACCCAGAGCGCTATAAAGAGCATATGGCTGTGAGTTAGGAGAGCTGGCGAAAAGAGAAGTGAAATTTGATAAATACGTTTTGTTGCCTAAGTCGATAAACTTGGCATAGCTAACATTAGCTTCCACTTGGTTAACATCACCAAAGCCAAATCCATTTTTAGAAATAAAAGCATCAAATTGATAGCCCTTTAAAGGATAAGCTCTTACATCCCGGTGATCAGAAGCAAAGGAATATGAAACAGAGGCAAAGCGTATCTCGGTTGATCCAGCGGAATAGTAATTATCGTTTAAGGCAATAATCTCATCTGCAACTTGGCTATCACGATATTCCAACTGAATAGAATGCGTTTCATAAAATGATTTGCGAAAAGAATAGGTAATATTTCCTCCGAGGCTCTTTTTAAGAGTAGTTCTCATCTCCAAAAATTCCAGCTTGTGATCGATGGTTTTATAAGCCAGGTTTTTAGGCTCACCATAATCAAATCCAAAGGACAAACCATGCTTTTGCCTTTCATCCAGGTTGGGTATGCGATACAGAAGTTCATACCGTTTTGTATATCCAAATTGGGCGCTGAGCCGAAGTGTTTCGTTGCGGCCTCTGAAGTTGTACTGATACAATCGAAGTCCGTAATTGACCCTTTTAAAATCGTGGTTGTAGTTTTGCCACCATTCATTAAAGTTTCGATCTGAGATTTCAAAAATGGGACTTGGAAATGTATACCACCGCTCACTTACTTCTATCAGCAAATCAATATTGTCTTCTCCAAGTTCAAGAGAACGAATGCTAACTGTGTTGAAAAGCCTGAGATTATAGACTTTATTTTTGTCTTTCATCAGAATTTCGTGAAGGCGCGAAACACTTACAGTATCTCCTGATTTAAGACTTAGCTCACGCAAAATGATACGGTTGCGTGTCACCTTATTTCCGATGATTAAAATTCTGTTGACCTTTAGAATCTTCAGACCAATAGTATCAGCAATCGAAATGCCTACAGAATCCTGATAAACCATTTCAGAAGCAGGGTTCAACCCCACTGCAACGATGCCAATAAGTCCTGCTATAAACGCCAGCATAATTCTCCTCGCGGCTTCGATTTTATCAAAATGGAATTATCGGTAGTTAGGATAAGATTTGTTTGTTAGACGGCTTTTTGTAGGATTGGATTAATACATAAATGCCGATAAGTATTAATGGTATACTTAATATTTGACCCATATTGATGGGAAGGTCACCTTCAAAGGCTTCTTGATTTTCTTTCAGATATTCATACACAAACCTTAAGCTCCATAAGATAATTAAGAAGAAACCAAAAATCCTTCCAGGGGGTGGATTCGCCTGGTGACTATGCCAATACCAGAATAAAAAAGCAAATAATAAAAGGCATGATATGGATTCATACAATTGGGCAGGATGACGCACTATACCAAACGTATGGATCTTGGTCACCCAGACTCCATCTTTCTCTGAAACTATGTCGTAGTTTATTGGGACATCAGAAGACTCATAGACAAATTCAGAAAGACGGGTGAGGATGTACTTCACATCAGTTCTGACATAGTTATTCGCATCATCGCGAGATACACCTTTCTTGAAAAAAAGATACATCTCAAGCGGAACGATGCCCTTGGTTTTATCTGTAAACTGGCTACCACTTGTAATGCCAACAGTTTCAACCAGGCTTTTATCATCACTGCGTAAAATAGCGGATTTAACGGGGCTAGCAAAAACTACCCCTAGTGGCGAATCAGTTGGTTTCCCAATAATTTCTGAATTGAAAAAATTTCCTAAGCGTATTAAGCAACCCGTCAGCGCTACTAGAATGACAATGCGATCGAGTATCTGAAGGTAAGATTGACCTGGTTTCTTTTTGCGGCTGTAAAGCCACAAGGCGAAGAGGATGCCAAACGCTCCTCCATGACTTGCTAGACCCAGAAAGCCTGTGAATTTAAAAGTTGGTGAAAATTGAAATGGAAGTAAAATGCCCAGAGGGTCTGTCAAAAACATATCGGGTTGATAAAAGATAACATGCCCAAGACGTGCGCCTAATATTGTAGCAATCACCATGTAAATAGTGAGCGTTTCTACGTCTTTTTCTGGCTTACCTTCTTTTCGGTAGATATAGTAAAGAAGTTGTTGGCTAATCAAAAAGCCAAGGGCAAATAATAAACCGTACCATCGCAAGGCAAAAGTTCCAATCGAAAAAATTTCAGGGCTTCCGTTCCAAATAATATAGCTTATCATAGTCATTCGTATAAAAAATTACGGGTAAAGATAGTGCTTAATGACCAATGACCAATGCCAAAAAAATTCAAGATTCAAAGTTAAAAAGCTCAAATTTGGGACTGTACGCAATCTTGAACTTTGAATTTTGAATAAATAAATTTTCAAACTTAAACGTTTGCTAACTCTTCCAATTCAGATGCAAAGCCGCTGGACAAAATTGGGAAACGACACCAGCTGCGCGGGTCAATGTTCAAATCATCAAGGTGAAAGGATGGTGCCAGGCGTTCACGTTTCCACTGATTGGCCGACCAAAGCCGATAGAATTTCTTTACATACTCTTTGAGTTGTATGGGAGCAATACCGTGATTTAAAATAACGCTGTTGTTCAAAATCGTATACACTTCAACAGGGGATTTGCGGTCGCGAATAGCTAGTTTTTCAATTTCTACAAGGATTGCATACGGCATCAAATCCTTTTCATCTGTTTGTTCTCTATCTTTTGGTCTTAATTCAGCAGTGGGTTGCAAGTTATTAACGTTAGAAAGTCCCGTGTAACTCAACTCTTTCTCCGCCCATTTCAGCCACTGCAAAATGAAAGGTTTGTCGATCCCAGCAATGGGTGCGAGGCTTCCACTGGTATCTCCATCCATGGTTGCATACCCTACATCACCTTCACTTCTATTGGAAGTAGTAAGTAAAACGGAGTGCTTTACATTGGCCAGCATCCAAATGATAGGTGAGCGTGTCCTGGCTTGAATATTTTGTAAGGCGATATCATCGTGGTCCCAGGTAAGGGGCCTACCCAGAACAGTTTCAATTTTTGCCCGGTAAGAATTCACTTCTTCTTCCACAAGCCAGGCGTGAAATTCGGCCCCCAATGAATGGGCTAATTCCCGAGCCGCGGTAAGGGTAGTTTCAGACGAATTTTTTGTTCCCTGATAGGCGCAGGTAAGCAACTTTGCAACAGCATCTTTTTGATTGCCTGCCTGCCTGCCCTCCGTACGACTTCGGGAGGCGGGGCCGGAAGGCAGGGTCACTGCAGGGAGATCCAACGCCTCGCAAAATTTTTCCCAACCTAATTCGCTTGAAGCCCTGCGTACCATTTCAGAGACCAGAATAGCACAGCAGGATGAATCGGCCCCGCCACTCAAACTCAAAACAAAACCTTTTGCTTTACTTTTTCTTAAGTAATCATAAAGAGCAAGTGAAGTAGCTCTGGCAAATTCTTCATTTTTTTCTTTCGAATCGAGTGAGGGGACTAATTTGCTATTGGAGGGATTTTCGAAATCTACATCACATGCCAAAATGTTGAAGTTTTTAAAAGACAGCCGCTTGTTAACGGCAAGAACCTTTCCATTTTGTCCGATTATAATGTCCCCATCGTAAATCATCCGGCCAGCTTCATTGCCTAGCAGGTTCACAAAGACGTAAGCACAGTTGAATTTTTCTGAACCTTCAATGACAACTTCTCGCTCTCTGAGTTCGCTTTTGCTCAAGGCAAAATGACTGGCACTTGGATTTAAAATCAGATCAACTCCTCGCTCGTGCAAGTTGTAGCCTGGACGTTTACTTTTTCTCCAGGCATCCTCACAGATTTCAAATCCGAATTTAATGCCATCTGTCTCATACACTAAATCACCTACTTGAATGATTTGATTTTCGCGAATGATTTCTTTAACAGTATTAGCAGGCCAGGCATCAAACCAACGTGGTTCATAATGCACACCATCGCGGGCAAGATTTTGTTTCAGTGTGATGCCTGTTATTTTTTTATTTGTAATGACGCAAACTCCATTGTAGGTGATGCCATCCATTCTGATGGGCAACCCTATGCATGCCGTAATAGAATCGCAGTGTGGTATAATGGTTTGCAAATTATTCCAGGCGGCTTCACTTAGCCAATCGCTTAAGAAAACGTCTTCGCAGCCATATCCTGAAATAGTTAGTTCAGGAAAGCAAAGGATGTTGATCTTCTGGTGTTTTGCAGTATCAATAGCTTCGATGATGTTCGCCACATTACCAACCCAGTCCATCGGGGTCTGGTTTACGGTTGCTCCACCTATTTTAAAAGTTTTACTCATGCTAGACTATTCAATACTCAACAGTTCACACGTTTTCTGAGCCGCATCTTGTTCTGCCTTCTTTTTAGTATAACCATAGCCAAGGCCATAAGGTTGCTCAGCAATAAAGACCTGGGCAGAAAACTCCTTGCTATTCCTTCCGTTTTTCACATTTAGAATTTCAAACTTGATTTCTTTGCCGCTGCGCTGTGCCCACTCGATTATTTTACTTTTGTGATTTGAGTTTGAATTGACCATCACCTCCAAATCGAAATACGGTTGAATCAATTTGTCTACCACAAATTTTTTGCAGCGAATGTAACCCTTGTCCAGATAGACCGCGCCAACCAAAGCCTCCAACGTATTACCTAAAATCACCTGTTGTAGTTGGGCATTTTTGTGATCGAATTGTACGATGGCGGATATTCCAACTTTGCGTGCCAGGTGGTTAAGTGATTCGCGGTTTACAATGCGTGATCGGATTTCGGTAAGAAACCCTTCGTCCTTGAATGGGTATTTTTTGAATAAGTAATCGGCAACAGCTGCCCCTAGTATTGCATCGCCAAGGTATTCAAGCCTTTCATTTGATTCGCGAAAGCCTTCCTTTTCTTTACTCTTGGAACTGTGTAGTGTAGCGAGTTTGTAAAGCTCAATATTAGAGGGTGCAAAGCCGGCAATTGTGCGGATCGCGGTGATCAGCTTCTGGTCATCTTTGGAGCTTGATTTGGATAATTTCAGTAAGTTCCACACAGGATTGAGGCCTTACTCTACTTTTTTGAGAAGAATAGAAAAGTTATGTCCGCCAAAGCCAAACGTATTGCTCAACGCAATTTTTACTTCCTTTTTTTGAGCTTTGTTGAAGGTGAGGTTAAGTCTGGGATCCAATTCATCATCATCAACAAAATGGTTGATAGTTGGTGGTATTGTTCCTTCTGTGATGGCCAGCAAACAGGCGATTGCTTCAATAGCACCGGCAGCT
This sequence comes from Bacteroidia bacterium, assembly GCA_031419815.1. Lineage (GTDB taxonomy): Bacteria > Bacteroidota > Bacteroidia > Cytophagales > Cyclobacteriaceae > ELB16-189. The sequence continues at coordinate 11,257 of JANOLM010000279.1, read as the reverse complement.
CCTAATAAATGACCGGTCATCGATTTGGTAGAGCTAATGTTTAATTTATACGCATGATCGCCAAATACTTTTTGAATGGCTTTGATCTCACCAATGTCTCCAAGAGGTGTAGAGGTGCCGTGTGTGTTTATATAATCAACTTCTTCTGGCTTTATGCCAGCTTCTTCAAGTGCATACTTCATCACCTTGAGAATGCCAGTACCTTCCGGATGTGGGGCAGTAATGTGATAAGCATCTGAGGACATTCCGCCACCGATGATTTCAGCATAAATCTTTGCGCCTCTTCTTTTTGCGTGCTCGTATTCCTCCAGGATCAATGCTCCGGCCCCTTCGCCTAAGACAAAACCATCGCGGTCTTTGTCATACGGCCGTGAAGCAGTTTGAGGGGAATCATTTCTTTCAGACAAAGCCTTTAAAGCATTAAACCCACCCACGCCAGCAATACAAATTGCCGCTTCTGATCCACCTGAAATAATAATATCTGACTTTCCAAGTTTTAGAAAAGTGTAAGCGTCATAAATTGCATTGGTGGAAGATGCGCACGCAGAAACAGTAACATAGTTTGGTCCACGGAAACCATACTTAATGGATATGTGACCAGCACTCAAGTCCGGAATCATCTTTGGAATGAAGAAAGGATTGAAGCGTGGAGTACCGTCTCCGGCCGCAAATGACCTCATTTCTTCCTGAAAAGTAAGTAAACCTCCGATGCCCGAGCCCCAGATCACACCAATGCGATCCAGGTCTAGTTCGTTCATCGGAAGATTAGCATTCTGTATGGCTTCATCTGCAGCCACCATGGCATACTGTGCGAAAGGATCGAGCTTTCTCGCATCCTTTCGATCCATGAAATTTACCGGGTCAAAGCCTTTCAGCTCGCAGGCGAACTTGGTTTTGAAAAGAGTGGTATCAAACTTGGTGATGGGTGCGGCACCACTTTTTCCATTGCGGAGACCCTCCCAATATTCTGGAAAGGTATTTCCGATAGGAGTAAGTGCACCTACACCGGTAATTACAACACGTTTGAAAGTCATAAAACTATTTCGTGGCGGAGATTTCTAGGTTATTTCTTCGCGTTCTCTTCAAGGTAAGAAATCGCCTGACCCACCGTGGCAATGTTCTCAGCCTGGTCGTCAGGAATGGAGATATTGAATTCCTTTTCAAACTCCATAATCAATTCCACGGTATCCAATGAGTCGGCACCGAGATCGTTGGTAAAGCTTGCTTCAGGAGTTACTTCAGATTCTTCCACACCTAATTTGTCGATGATGATCTGTTTTACTTTTTGTGCGATTTCAGACATGTTATTATAGTTTAGAGTATTCAAAAATCTGTGCAAAGAAAGAGATTTAGTGCAATATTGTCAAACCTTTTTAATAGAGGGTAATTCTCTCACCTTTGTCATTTGCGTCTATTTTGATTTAAATAATGCAGAATAGCATTGTTATAAACTTTGATTTCTATTAAATCCTTAGTAATCAAGATCATCAATCCTGTAATTTCAAAGCCCGAATAAAGCAAATCGAATGAAAAAAAGCAGGCTTGATATTGAATATACTTACGATTTTGAGTTATTGGGGTTAATTTCTTCTGTAAAAGGCTACCGCTTGGCGTGGGAAATCAATAAGCTTCTTGGGCTACGTCTTATCAAACAGCCCGATTTAGTGATTCATCAAAAGAACAAATCGATCTTGAACTATTCCTATTTTGCATCCGGAGGTATTGTTAACCGCATGAAACTTTTCCGAAATAGATCTAATGAAACAGACACGGCAAAGAATCTTTTGGTACCCGAATTTCCGCATTTAGATTACATTTTGCTGACCGAAGGTGAGGAACACATGGAGATCAATCGATTGCAGGAACTCTTGCGTAATATTGCTTCCATCGAATTAGTCGCTTTCCTACCTTTGGCCACCTTAAAATCGAGGGACAACTTTATTTTTTAAATTCTTCATGGAAAAAATTTCTTATAACAAGACAAAGATTGTTGCCACAGTAGGGCCAGCATCCAACAACAAGGAAATGCTTCGCGCCCTCGTAAAAGAAGGTGTCGATGTCTTTCGTTTAAATTTTTCACACGGCACACATGACGATCATTTGAAGGTGATCAACTTTGTGCGTGAAATTAATGCCGAGATGGGAACCAACATTGCTTTGCTTCAGGATTTGCAAGGCCCAAAGATCCGTGTGAACGAGATGCAACCTGGGGTTGAGATCAAAGGTGGACAGGAACTTATCATTACCACCCGTGAGGTTCTGGGAAATAATGAACTCGTGAGTACATCCTATGAAAGACTGCCAAAAGATGTAAAGGTTGGGGACATGATTTTGATTGATGATGGGAAGATTGAGTTGAAAGTAAAGGAGGTTAGGGATATTGATGTTGTCTGCACTGTCATTTATGGTGGTCCGTTGAAGTCAAGAAAAGGTATCAATCTTCCTTTTACAAAAGTTTCTGCTCCATCCTTGACCGAAAAAGATTTAATTGATTTGCAATTCGGTCTCAAGCATAAAGTAGATTGGGTGGCATTGTCATTCGTGCGCAAAGCACAGGATATCTTAAGCTTGCGTGATATTATAAATAGTCAGAAATCCACCACCCGTATTGTAGCAAAAATTGAAAAGCCAGAAGCGCTGGAAAATATTGACTCCATTATTGAGGTCACAGATGCAGTGATGGTAGCACGCGGAGATCTTGGGGTGGAAATCTGGATGGAAGAAGTGCCGATGGTACAGAAGATGTTGGTAGAGAAATGTAACAAGGCGGCAAAGCCTGTAATTGTAGCTACCCAGATGATGGAGAGCATGATTGAAAACCCAAGGCCAACCAGGGCCGAGACAAATGACGTAGCCAATGCCGTAATGGATGGTGCTGATGCCTTAATGCTTTCTGCCGAAACAGCAGCCGGCAAATATCCCATTGAAGTTATTAGAAGTATGGTGAGAACCATTGGTTCCGTTGAGAAGCAAGGCAATATTTTTTTTAAATTCCGTGAACTTGATCCAAAGGCTCCAAATTATTTCAACGATAGTTTGATCCTCACAGCCTGCAAGCTTGCTAAGGATGTGAATGCGAAAGCAATAGTGGGAATGACCCAGCTAGGATACAGTGCTTATAAGGCGGCTTCGCATCGGCCCAATGCCAGCATCTTTGCATTTACCAGCAATGCGACTATTATTAATACGATGAATTTGGTGTGGGCTACGCGAGCTTATCATTATGATAAAGCTTCGTCTACCGATGATACTATATCAGATGTAGAGGCAATCCTTAAACGCGATGGCCATGTCAAATCCGGTGACACTTTTATAATCTTGGCCAGCATGCCTATTCAGGAACGTGGAAGGTCTAATATGATTAAGGTGCACTTGGTGTTGTAAGAGTTGGATGATGATGGATATCACAGCTTGGGTTCAACCAAAATGACATCTTCACGCTCTACCACAACCGCACCGGCAGGATCGCCTTTTCGTTTGCGAACAAACTTTTTCGGTGTCACGATTACCGGGCAAAGGGAGTCTGTTTTTCGTTTGGAATTATAGGCCGCTAACTCGGCTGCACGTTCAATCACATCTTTTGGAAATTTTTTACCGGATTGATGTTTGATGATAACATGTGAGCCGGCAACGTCTTTGGCGTGAAGCCAGAGGTCTTCTTTGTGAGAATGTTTCAATGTAAGTTTATCGTTGCTTTCAGCATTTCGGCCTACCCAGATTTTATACCCCATAAATTCAAACTCGTGGAATGGCAAAATTTCTTGTGCGTCCTTTTTCTTTACAATTTTTTTAGGATTATTTGAAGTCACCCGTAGTGCCTTTAAGTCACTGGATGATTCAATTTCCGCACTGAAGCTTTTAATTTTTTCTAATTCTTTTTCTTTCCGTCCAATTGCTTCTTTCAGTTTTTGAATTTCAATCTGCTGGTTCTTTCCCTTTCGGTAAAAGACCTCTGCGTTTTTCTGGGGTGATAGTTCACGTTTCAGTTTGATCTCAACAGGTTGATTATTGTCATAGAAATTCTCCACCAAAACTTTTTCTTCTCCCGTCTTAATCCGATGAAGATTGGCCATGACTAAATCGCCCCAGGCCTGATAATGTTGATCAGTTAATAACTCTTGAAGTTTTACCTTGTTTTTGGAGAGGTAGCTTATTGCGCTTTTCTCTTGTTCACGAAGTGGACGAATGGCAATTGATTTTTCTGAATAGAAGGCATGTGATTGAGTGTACTGTTGAAAGAATTCGTTTATGGCTTTTATAGGATCAGTAAATTCGCCTATGATCTTCCCGTAAGGCAATAGCGAGAGAATGAGCTTATTTTCTTTTTCGAGGATATAATAAATGGGCTGGCCAAGTTGCTGAATAGTTTCCTGAAAAAGATTCCACTTTGTTTCGTTTTCGGCTGATTGAAAGTTTTTTTGATTGAGATATTCCCAGACTGGTTTTCCAAACGTGATGTAAGTTGGCGGAAGATTGGTTAAATGGTTTACGAATTCTTCTTTGCTCCAGTCAATCTCCTTATCCAATTCAGATAATTTGATTTGAAAATCAGAATCCAAATGGTTTCGAAAAATTTCTGTGGCCTCAAGTTGTTTAAATAGAATGATGTTGGCCCGGTTGCCATGCATTTTAAAGAGCAAGGAATGATTTGATTCTAATTCAATCGAGAAGCATCGCTCGTTTTTGAATTGACGAACTTGCCTGACCTTTTTCATGAGCGTATCATTGAAAAGGTCAATGCTATTTTTTTTTGCACGGCTAAAAGATGCTGGAAAAGAGAGGCAACAAAATTCGGATTGGAGACTGGCCTTAATAAAAAACGACCTTAGGCCATCATTGAACTCAAGAATTAATTCTTCTTTGTTTTGGCTAAAACAGGAGACTAGCGTTGCACCCTTTAATTGATTTTCAAGGACGATGGAAAGCTGACGAAGAAAAAAATAATTATTATGCACGACTACAGTTCGATGGTCAACCCATCAAATGACAAAGCTACCGATTCAGGAAGTTCTTTTTGTACTTTCTTGTGTGTACTCAGTTTATGGCTAATGTGAGTAAAGTAGGTCTTAGGAGCGCCAATCTTTCCCGCCATAGCAATCGCCTCTTCCAAATTGAAATGCGAAACATGTTTTTCGCGCTGTAGGGCATTCAAAACTAATACTTGTGTTCCCTTTAATTTTTGTAGCGTTTCTGCCGGAATAAAATTTGTATCGGTGATGTAGCTAAAATTACCTACACGGAATCCGAGTACAGGCATTCTAAGGTGCATGACCGGAAGAGGTATAAACTGCACTCCCTGAATAACAAATGGTTGATCACTTATTTCAATCAAATCTAGCTGAGGTATTCCTGGATATTTATCGTCTGAGAAAGCGTAATGGAATTCGGATTTCAATTGCTCATGTAAGGCTCTTGTTCCATATACAGGCATGGGAATTTTTTGTATGTAATTGTAAGCCCGCACATCGTCAAGTCCGGCAATGTGATCTTTATGGCTGTGTGTGAAAAGAACTGCATCTAATCTCTTGATGCTTTCGCGAAGCATTTGCTGCCGGAAATCTGGCCCAGTGTCAATCACGAAACTTTTCCCCTCAACTTCCAGATGAACCGAAGAGCGCAGGCGTTTGTCTCGATAATCCAACGAACTACAAACCTCACAATCGCATCCAATAACTGGCACGCCTTGCGAAGTTCCGCTGCCGAGAAAGGTGACTTTCACTTCGGAAAGGTTATAGGGTGATTTCGGTCTGTGATAACTCCTGGTAAAGCTTAAGGCTTTTTTCGGTAAATTTGGTGGTGTCCAATTCGATACTTTTAAGAATATCCAGAAGAGTATTGATCTTGCCTTCAGTAGCAAAGAACTTATTGATAATCATGATCTTCTGCTCTTTTAACAGGCAGTATCCAGATTTAAAATTGCCTTTTTCGTACCGCAGAATGTAATCCGATTCAGCAATCAGGTCTTCGAGTTTGGTCAGAAATTGATTTGTGTATTTGATCATTCGTAGTGGCGAATTATTCGAGTGCAAGTTAAGAGATAATTTACGATTTACGATGTGTGATTTACGATTTGGCGGTCAAGTCCAAATTGAGTAGAAAATAGAAATAGTGGATAGAGAAGTTCCCAGATGCCTTGGTCTTATAATCGTAATTCGTACATCTTACCTTGTACATTTGCCTAGTGAATAAATCGAAGCGCCTTATCGTAATTGTAGGTCCTACGGCAGTTGGAAAAACTTCCGTGGCCATTCAGCTTGCTCAACAAATTGGAACTGAAATTATTTCGGCTGATTCCAGACAAATTTACAGGGAGTTGGAGATCGGTACAGCCAAGCCTTCTCATCAGGAACTCGGATTAGTAAAGCATCATTTTATCAATATCAAGTCCATCGTAGAAGATTATGATGCCGGTCAGTTTGGCCGCGATGCACTTGTGTTGATTCATGAATTATTTAAAAAATTTGACAGCCTTATTCTTTGTGGTGGTTCCGGGCTTTATGTGAAAGCCGTAACCGAAGGTTTTGATGAAATGCCCAAGGTTATAGATGGTGTGCGGGAGAAAATTATAAAAGACTACGAAGAGAATGGCCTGGCCTGGTTACAGGAACAAGTGGAGGCTTCCGATCCTGATTACTTTTCTATTGTCGATCAAAAGAATCCTCAACGATTGATGCGTGCTCTTGAATTGAATTATTCAACAGGCCATTCGGTGAAAGCACTTCGCAAGAAAAATAAACTCAATCATTCGTTTGAGATTGTAAAAATTGGATTAGCGCTTGATCGGGGAGAACTTTATCAGCGAATAGACACGAGGATGGATAGAATGGTTGAAGCTGGGTTATTTAAAGAGGCTCAACATTTTTATTCACATAGGGAACTGAACGCTTTGCAAACCGTTGGCTATCAGGAAATATTTGGTTTTCTGGATGGACTTTATGATAAAGAGGAGGCCATCAGATTGCTAAAAAGAAATTCCAGGCGATATGCGAAAAGGCAGATGACCTGGTTTAAGAAGGATAAAGAAGTAAAGTGGTTTAAGCCTGATGAGTTTGAGAGGATAACTTTATACTTTAATGAATTACTATGAAAACAAAACTAAAATTAACCGCTGTTTTTGAAGAAGCTGAAGAAGGCGGATATATTGCTTTTATTGAAGAACTCCCTGGAGTAAACACTCAGGGGGAAACTCTGGAAGAATCCAAAACAAATTTGCTTGAGGCCCTTGATTTGGTTTTGCAAACCCAACGCGAGATATCTGAACAAGCACAGGGAGGTCGAAAGTTGATTAAAGAATCCCTAGAGTTCGCTTAGTGAAAACGAATAACTTCATTCACTACTTGAATACTCATAACTGTTATTTGCACCGCGAAGGCAGCAACCACAGTATTTTTATAAATCAAAGCAATAGGAAAATATCATCGGTTCCACGCCAGGGAAATCAAAAACAATCTCGTTCGGAAAATCTGCAAGGACCTCGAAATAGCTCCCCCAGCCAATTTTCAATAACGGATTCAAAAAATGGCTTCACTGATATACTATGGAAGCGGAAATTATTGTTACAGTAACTGATTATGTTTTTTACGGAAAATTTAATTTATGACTATTCATTATAACAGTTCAACCGATTTGCTTTATTTAAGAATAGAGCAAGAAACTCAGGAAGTCATTAACAAAAGGGTGACTGAAGACATAGTTCTTGATATAGGTAAAGACAATAAAATTGTGGGTATTGAAATCATGGATGCCTCACAGCATGTTAACCTTGGCAAATTAATGCCAATCGAATATACCAAAGCCTCTTAGGTTTTGTAATCGACTATAATTTGTTTCCACCTCCTCACCACTCCCCAAGTTTCGAATACAACATCCTTATCTCCTACTTCACAACCCCGACAACCCGAATAGATGTCAGATGATTTCGCTACTTGATCTCCTTAGCCGTTTGTTCTAAGGATGTTACCCCCGGTGGCAACTCAATGATCTTTAAATTTCGAAAATGAATTTCTGCCCCTTCGGATTCTAAACACAGATATCCTTTCTTTTGTGAGGATTGGCTAAGTCCATTTACAAACTTGCCGTTGACTGAAAGTTTGACTGTTCCATCCACGCAGATCACCTCGTAGGTATTCCATTCACCTTTTCCTTTGCATAAATTTTCTATCGACTTGCTCCTGGTCCCTCTCGGATTGTCTGGCAGGGTGGTCACGCCCCCAACACCAAATAGTTCGCCATGCACATACGCTATGGGAGGCGTTTCACCATCGCGCTTGTTCAGGTTTACCCAATCTAATTCAAGCATCTGCACTTCCACGCCATCGGGCAGCCGTGATTCTGCATCGGGGTTGGCGGCACTCCAAACAAACACCCCCGAGTTTCCACCCGGTTCTATGTGCATCCATTCCACATGAAGGATAAAATTTTCATACTGCCTTTCCGAACGCATCACACCAATGGGTTTGCCCGTGCAAACAAGTTCACTGCCGTTCACCTTCCAGGTATCGGGCGCTGTATTCACATTGATCCACTTTATTGAAACTGCTTCTTTTCGGGATTGTGATGTGATATTTTCAAACTGTACAACCTCGCCAAACTTTATGGGGTTGGGTTGGGAAAAAGATTTGGCCGCGCATAAAACCAGGATGCCGAGAAGTAGATAGGTTACATGGATTCTCATGATGACTTGTATTAAAAGTTGTACTTAGCTATGATCTACGAGAAAGGAACACACAATCTCAAAACACTTTAGTAATGCCGGGCTTTGCAACTTCGGCAGTTGCCCACTTCAATGCCCAACTGTATTGATCGATCGCAGGAGCAAGCGCCACATTGGAATTCATCGCTTCATCCCAGGTGATGGTTTGGCCAGTGTAGGCCACCATTCTGCCCAACACGCCAAGCATGGAACTGCGCGCCATCAGTTCGCCATCATTGATAGGGGTACCCTGACGAATGGAAGCAAATAATTCGTCATGCTCGGTCTGGTACATATCGTTTTTTTCCCCACTGTAATGCCAATTGACTTTGCCGGTGAGCTCATGTTTGTCGCCTTGGATAAATGCATTGCCTTGCGAACCCGCAATCTCTACCCGGTTTGTAAAACTACATCCGTCCTGCTGCCGGCTCATGTGCATTCCTTTCACACCCTTTTCGTATTCATACTCAATCGCAAAATGATCGTAGGCATTGCCATAGATTTCCCCGGTGCGCGATTGCCTTCCACCAGTGCCAGTCGCTTTTATGGGATTTTTGTCGCCCATCGCCCACGACATCATATCCAAACTGTGAACCATCATTTCCGTGATAAAGTCACCCGAAAGCCAATCGTAATAAAGCCAGTTTCGCAATTGGTATTCCATGTCCGTCCAGCCGGGCTGCCGCGGTTTGGTCCACAACTCGCCACCGTTGCGTACCGTGTAAACATTTTTGATCTCACCGATTTCCCCCTTCAGCACCTTATCGAAAAGTGCCCTCTTCGCAAAATCATATCGAAAGCAAAATCCCGACACCACCGATAATTTTTTCTCCTTCGCCTTCTTGGCGGCTGCCAATACTTTTCGCACACCGGGCGCATCAATGGCGACAGGCTTTTCGCAAAAAGCATGCTTGCCTGCTTCAATGGCAGCCATCATGTGATCGGGCCTGAAAGCAGGTGGAGTAGCGAGCAAGACAACGTCCACATCCGATTCAATTACTTTTTTATATGCATCAAAGCCAACGAACTTATGCGCCTTATCCACTTTAACTTTTTCAGGATACATTTCCGCAAGCTCTTTGTAAGACTCATCAAGCCGATCTTGAAACACATCGCCCATAGCGGTGAGCACAATGTTGGCATCGGCTTGCAGTGCCTGGCTTGCTGCCCCTGCGCCCCTGCCACCGCAACCAATCAAACCAACCTTCAATGTGTTGCTGCTTGCTTGCAAGGGATGCCCTGCAAAACCTAACTTGTTGATCATTGAAGATCCGATCACTACCGCACCGGTTGTTTTTAAAAATGCCCTGCGGTTAACAGCCTTGTTTTCGTTTTTCATGTTTCAGTTTTTATAGCCTCACTGCTCAATATTTTTTTACGATGATACCTCTAATCAAATATCGGATTTTAAGACCAAAGAGTTTGGTATTTATGCTATGATTTGATGAGTGGCTAATGTAACAAAGCCTAAACCCATAAAAATACACTTGCGCGGATATTGGAGCTTCTCTACTAAAAACCTTAACTTTGATATTGAAATCTTTAATCAAATGGATATTCAAACCGAAAAACTTGAGTTGATAGAATGGCTTTCTAAATTGAGCGATACGTCCACAATTAAAGAGATTAAAGCGATTAGAAAAGAAAGAGAAGCCGACTGGTGGGATAGTCTCTCCAAAGCGCAAAAGGAAGATATTGAAGCGGGTCTTTCTGACTTAGAAAGTGGTCGCAAAAAAATATTAAGTAAGGTGTTGTCAAAGTTTCAGTCTAAAATCTAAAATCTAAAATCAAAATTCTAAAATCTAAAGTCTTGAATCTTGAATCTTGAACATTGAATAAGAAGATATTAATCATCACCTACTACTGGCCACCTTCTGGAGGAAGTGGTGTTCAACGATGGCTAAAGTTTGTAAAGTATTTGCCTCAGATGGGTTGGGAGCCTTATGTATTTACACCTGAAAATCCTTCCTTCGCCATCCAGGATGAGTCGCTTCTAAAAGACATACCCTCATCTGTGGAAGTAATCAAACTTCCGATTTGGGAACCCTACGATGCCTTCTTTAAATTTTCAAAACTGCTTGGTAAGAAAAATATAAAGCAAAGTGACTTTGTAACCACAGGTAAAAAATCATTGTTTCAAAAAATAAGCACATGGATACGCGGTAACTTTTTCGTTCCTGATGCGCGTATCTTTTGGGTGAAGCCTTCGGTTGTTTTTCTTGATGATTTTTTAAGAAGCAATCAGATTGGTAAAATTATTACAACGGGGCCACCACATAGCGTTCATCTGATCGGCTTAAAACTAAAAAAGAAGAATCCCTCACTAAAATGGGTTGCTGACTTTCGCGATCCGTGGACGGAATGGGATTTATTGGATACATTATCCTTAACCAGCTTCGCCAGAAGCATTCACCGAAAGCAGGAGCGTGACGTATTACAAAGTGCTGACCGTGTGATTACAATAGCTCCTTATCACGTTGACCGTCTGGAAGTATTGAGTGGGCGGAAAGTGGATTTGATTACCAATGGTTTTGATGAAGATGATTTTAAAAATATCATTCATTC
>JANOLM010000278.1:0-1630 GCA_031419815.1 Bacteroidia bacterium | reverse complement strand
TGGAAAGATACCTGTACCTATGGCTCAAATAGGAATAGGTTTACCAAAAGGTTTTGATCTTAAGGTCAGATTTGTTCCTACATTAAATCTCGGGGATCAGGGCAAGTTCAGCATGTTTGGAGTTGGTGTGATGCATGATATTAAACAATACATTCCGGGAATTAAAAATCTACCATTTGATCTTTCTGGCTTTGTAGGATTCACCAAGATGAAGTTAGATGCAGGGCTTGATAGCTCTAAGCCCGATCAGCACGTTGTTTTTGATGCCAATGCGACTACTATTCAAGGTGTGATATCAAAGAAAATCGCTGTGCTTACAGTATATGCGGGGTTAGGATATAATATTGCCAAAACCAGCCTCGCCATAAAAGGAACATATTCATTTGATAATCCTGTGCCATTACCGCCTACGGTGGTTAAAGATCCAGTGAATTTGGATGCGACTGCTTCAGGGCCCCGTGCCACTGCAGGTATGAGGTTGAAGCTGGCGGTGATTACCTTCCATGCCGACTATACTCTACAGAAATACAAAACCCTTACCGTTGGGTTTGGTATCAGCGTTAGATAGAGTAGGATTTTAGAATAAATAAAAAAAGCTCTGAGAACTCAGAGCTTTTTTTATTGAACATAAATTTAATTATTTGCCTTTATACTCAGGCTTTCTCTTTTCAATAAAAGCTTTCATGCCTTCTTTTTGATCTTCGGATGCAAACGTGAGATAGAAATTTTTTCGTTCGAACGCCAAGCCTTCGTCCAATACAGTTTCAAACGAACGGTTGACGGCCTCCTTAGCAAGTTGCGCTGCAACAGGAGACATCTGAGCTATCTCTTTAGCTAACTGGGTAGCTTCATTTAAATACATTTCGGCAGGCACCACTTTATTTACAAGGCCATATGAATGTGCTTCTTCTGCGGAGAGAAACCTTCCCGTAAGGATTAATTCCATTGCTTTAACTTTACCGATTGCTTTGGTAAGTCGTTGTGTTCCTCCTGCGCCAGGAATTGTTCCTAGTTTAATTTCAGGTTGTCCAAACTTTGCAGTGTCCGAAGCAATGATCATATCGCACGTCATAGCTAACTCACACCCGCCCCCCAACGCAAAACCTGAAACAGCAGCAATGATGGGCTTCTTGGTTTTTCGTATTTGATCCCAGGTGCTGAACTGATCAATCATCAGCATGTCTATGGCTGATTTATCCGCCATCTGTTTAATGTCTGCACCTGCCGCAAAGGCTTGGTCATTTCCGGTAAGGATGATCACCCTTACACGTTCATTTTTATCCAGTTGCAATAAAGCATCACGCAATTCCTCCATCAATTGCCGGTTGATGGCATTGAGTTCTTTGGGTCGATTGAGTTGTATAAGCGCCACAAAGGGCGCGTGTTGTTCGGTAACTTTGATGAATTCCATGGATTAATTTTTTTCAAATCTAAAGATTCTTTTGAAAGGAGAATAAAAAATAGAAAAGCTCTCCCGTTTCTGTCTGTAATGGCTTTCAATCTAAAAGGTAATATAAAATGGCCATATCTTCCCATCGGCAGAGCCTTGCCTCTCCCTACTGGATTGTGCACCTGGTATGGCGCAAGCGTCCGCTTGTGCCTATTCTAATCTGGTTCTTGTGCTGAATCG
>JANOLM010000277.1:0-1546 GCA_031419815.1 Bacteroidia bacterium | reverse complement strand
AACTTCCTTTTCACCAAGCTCATCCATCCAATCAGGAATAGATTCACGCACCTTTCGCGTGGTTTTCATTTGCTCATAAGCTGCAACAATCTTTTTCTGATTCAAACCCTGAAGTTCTTCCCAATCCGGCAGCTCTGTTTTATTCCAAATGCACCACACTCCAAAAAGTTTCCAATAATCGCCTTCTTCAGAAGCAGCCAACTCTTTAAATAGTCGATACCAACGCACAATATCATAGGTGGTTTCAGCAATAAACCGTCTGTCCCGAGCGCCCCACTTGGGGTTGCTTTTTAAAACTTTTTCAATGACTTTATCGGCATACTTATTGTCTTGAAAGATGGCTTGTAAGTTTTCGATAACCGCTTCAGAAAGATTTCGGTAGATTTTCAATGTTGGTGTAATTTGTCTGAAAATTAGAATAATGTTTCCTAACTTCCTTGCCCAATTACACAACCAAACATTAATCTTGAATTAATTCAATTAACCTATGAGACGCAGAGACTTTATTACCCGCACGCTCGCTACAGCAGCTTCAACTTTTGTACTAGGAAGTGCTGTTGCACAACCTCAAAGCAAGACCTTTCCTGCCGGAGCTACTTTTAAACTGAATTATGCTCCGCATGATGGCATGTTTAAGAATCATGGAGGAGAAAATTTTGTAGACCAGATCAAATTCATGGCCGACCAGGGCTTTCGTGGCATAGAAGACAATGGACTGTTAAAACGATCAGTTGCCGACCAGGAAAAAATTGGCAAAACATTGAGAGATTTGGGCATGACCATGGGCGTCTTTGTCGTGGATGGAGGAGATAATTGGAAAACTTCGTTCACAACTGGCAAGCAGGAGTTCAAAGATAATTTTATCAAAACTTGTAAAGAATCAGTTGAAGCGGCCAAGCGAGTGAATGCAAAGTGGGCGACTGTCGTTCCTGGTTTCTTTGAACGCAAAACTCCAATGGGTATACAAACCGCAAATGTAGTAGATGCTTTACGCAGAGGTGCTGAAATATTTGAGCCACATGGATTGATAATGGTGCTGGAGCCACTAAGTGATACACCCGAACTTTTCTTGCGTTACTCTGATCAGACCTTTGAAATCTGTAAAGCGGTGAAAAGCCCTTCTTGCAAACTTTTGTTTGACATCTATCACATGCAGCGCAATGAGGGCAATCTCATTAATAATATTAATGCCTGTTGGGAAGAAATTGCTTATGTGCAGATTGGCGATAACCCTGGCAGAAAGGAGCCTACTACAGGGGAAATAAATTATAAAAACATTTTCAAGCTACTTTACGATAAAGGCTATAAAGGAGTGATGGGCATGGAACATGGCAATGCAAAAGAAGGTAAGGAAGGTGAACTGGCGTTGATTAAAGCGTATCGTGAGAGTGATAACTTTTAGCAAATTCGATTAAATTTGTTTTATGGATATAAAAGAAATCAAAAAGCTAAGTGTTGCAGAACGTATCTCCATAATTGAGGAAATTTGGGAAAGCATAGACAAAGGAGGTCTATCCGTCAGTGATTCTCAAAAACTTGAAGTAAG
>JANOLM010000276.1:0-5579 GCA_031419815.1 Bacteroidia bacterium | reverse complement strand
GTTCCCCGAAATGAAGCGGTGGCCAAGCCACCAGGGCCGTATGCCCGTAGATGTCCAAATCCATACTTACGCAACAAATCCGCCAAACTACCAGCACTGGCCAATTGATGAGTAAGGCTATCTACCTTCAAAGTGTATTTGCTTATGGCATAGCCGCTCAAGCGACTTTGCTCAATAACCACCTCTTGCAGATGTACAATAGAATCCATTTTCTGTTGCGCTTGTCCAATCAATGGAACAATAAACAACACCCAGAAAACAACTGTTTGCAGTTTTGCTAACATTAAAATTTTGACTGTAATAAATTAATTGCCTTTACCTTCTTCCCGAAGCGTAGGCCTAACAACTTGCAATGGCAGGTCTCCTGGCTCGTCTGATTCTCATCTGCCTTCCCGTAGTATCTAATACCACAGTGGCGGCCGCCTTAGCGGGATTGACAAAAATTTCCTGAATTGAATCAGGCTCAGACTTACAGTTGCGGGAACAGCCCCCGAATTTGAACGGGGTTCCCTTTTAATCTTTCACCCCAGGATATGAGGTAATTGAACCATAATGCAGATGTAAATGTAATTTTTTTTGAGATATAAAGAAATTATATCAATATCGCCTTCTTGATGTTGTTCGTCTTGGAGCAGACCCAAATAACATTCCAAAAACACCGCGCACTAACTCGCGGCCAACTTGCTTAGCTACCGGTGATGATATCACTTCTTCGAAGGTACTTTTTTCTTTTCGAGTAGATCGTGGTGGCGCTTTCAATTCTTCCTGCTCGTTAACCTCCTCCGCTTGTTTTGTCCGCACTTCTTGCATTCTGTCATTCAGAATCTCAAATGCACTTTTAGGATCAATAGTTTCTCTGTATTTCTTATAAAACTCAGATTGATCCAATTGCCCCTGATACTCTAATGAACTAAGAGGCCCCATAACGGAAGCGGGAGGCGCAAGATGAGTAACAACTGTTTCTGTTGGTATTCCCTTTTCATTCAACACCGTGATGAACGCCTGGCCAATACCCAGTTTTGTAAATTGCTGTTCTAAATCATAAAAATCCGATTTGGGAAAAGTTTTAATCGTCATTTTCAAGGCCATTACATCATTGGGTGTGAACGCGCGAATAACATGATGAACCCTGTTTCCTAATTGTGATAACACAGTGGCTGGAATATCTTGCGTAAGCTGTGTGCAAAAAAATACACCTACACCTTTTGAACGAATAAGGCGAATGACTTGCTCAATCTGATCCATAAAAGCTTTTGACGCGTCTTTGAAAAGCAAGTGCGCCTCGTCTAAAAAGAAAACCAGCTTTGGTTTGTCAACGTCACCTACTTCAGGCAGAGACTGGTAGATTTCCGCCAAGAGGGCCAACATAAACGTAGAGAAAATTGAAGGCTGACTTTGTACATCGGCCACATTAAGCAAGCTAATCACTCCACGGCCATCTACTTTCTCAAAGAGATCGTCAATATCAAATGATTTCTCGCCAAAAATTTGATTTACACCTTTCTGCTCAAGCACCACAATTTTTCGCAAGATGGTACTTGCCGTAGCCGGAGAAATTTTTCCATAGGCTTCTTTAATTTCTGCGGCACCAGCACCATCAGAAAGGAAGTTCAGAACTTTCTTCAAGTCATTCAAATCAACAATAGGTAGCTTTTTATCATCGGCATATTTGAACAGGATCATTAATACGCCACTCTGCACTTCATTCAACTCCAACACCTTGCTCAACAAAACCGGGCCAAACTCAGTAACAGTTGCTCTCATCTGCGCCCCCAGTTTTCCACTTAAAGAATAAAGCTCAATTGGAAAACCCGAAGGAGTATATTGAATACCCAGAGCCTTAGCGCGTTCAATAATCTTATCGTTTACGGTAGCCTCCTTCGCCATTCCTGAGATATCGCCCTTCATATCGGGCATAAATACACTTACGCCTGCAGCCGATAGCTGTTCGGCTATGAGTTGTAGTGTGCGGGTCTTTCCTGATCCGGTAGCACCTGTTACCAGCCCATGGCGCGTCATCATCCGTAAGGGAAGGTTTACTTTTGCATCACCAATGATTTCTCCTTCCCATATACCTGCGCCAAGATAAATGGATGCTCCTGCTGGAGAGTAGGAAGCATTGATAGCAGAAATGAATTTTTCTTTGGACATGTTTAATGAATTAGGCCTAAGAATTTCTAAAACCTAAAAATGGTAAATACTTTTAATACGATCAAAGTCGTTTTTTCAATAGCCAATCAATCTGCGGATCATCGCCCATTTGAAAAATATGCTCACTGAATTTTTCGAAACCCCATTTGGTATAAAACTGCTGCGCCTTAAAATTTTGCTCCCACACGCCAAGCCAAATCCAATCAAACTTTCCTTCAAGGGCATAACCTATTGCTTTCTCCATCAGCATAGTACCTACTTTTTGGTTCTGAAAATCCTTGTGAATATAAAGCCGCTGCAATTCGATGGCGTTAGCACCTAGCTTATCTTCAACTTCCGCACTCCTCCTCAGCCTTAAAAAGCCTCCAATATGCTGGTCTTTGCAAGCTACATATAACATCGAACCATGTTCATTAAATTCTTCTTGAAGCCTTTTCAAACTATAAGCTTCCAAAAAAAAGGCTTCCAAATTTTCTGGGGTATTGAATTCCGCAAATGTATCGGTATACGTTTGGATAGCCACTTCACGCATTGAAGCAACATCCGAAAATTTAGCTTCTCTTACTTCGATCATAAAATCAAACAAAAAAAACTCTACTATGGAGCAGAGCCTTGAATAGTAAACTAGAATTCAACTACTTCTTTTCTTCAAAATTCTGGATGGTATATAGCATGCCCAATGAAAAAGCCTGGCTTACTTGTGCGCCAAGATCCTGATCATAATCGTAGATAAGAATGCCTCCAAGACTTACGTTAATAAACTTTGTCACCTTGGCTGAAAAACCTGCTTCCAGACGATGATCGATCTTTTTTAATTCAAGTGTTTCATAATTGGCAAACATCACATACCGCCATTTTAAATTTACGTTCGGTGCAATGTCTTTGTTAAACTCTGCAAGCATTTGAAAAGCTAACCACTCATATCTTGCCATATCGCCTGGCTTCACTCCATAAGGTGTTGGGTTATCCACCGTAACAAAACGATCAACATCATTTACAATGGTAACGCGCGGGGCAACCGGGGCAAGCCTGACTTTAAAATAATCAACCGGATGATACTCAAAGCCCACCGCAGTAGTAATAAAGGCTGGAGCAAAAATATCTGAAATCAAAGTGGCCACCTCTATACCATTTACATCTGTTTCATAGCGGTAACCCTTCGCAAACTGGCTAAGAAAGTTTACGGAAAAAAACATATCCCATTTCTCACTAATGCTACGGCCATATTTTGTGTCCAAGTAAACTCTGTCCAAGGTCTTGCGATAACCTTGACCTTGATTGTTTACCATTCCATAAAGCAAATCAATAGAATTATCCCACGAGTTTTTGTTTTTCTTGTAGTTAGCCTGGTAGTTAAGCAAGGTGTTAAGCCCAAGAGAATTTACACCTCCGGCTTTCCAATTAGAAGAAAAAGAGGCCTGATTGAAATTCAAGCCAACGCGGAAACGTTTTTTCCAATTGGAGGTAGAATCTATCTTGACGAACTGAGCGGTAAGCTCAAAAGAAATGAATGAAACAAAAAAGAGAACTGCCGTAAGCTCCTTGAGAAAACTTCTTTTCATTTGATAGAATTTTAGTATAATAAAAATACTAAAACGCCAATAAGGATCAGATATTATTGAGTTTTATTTCATCCAACGCCACCTCGGTAAGAGGCTTAGTTATGAATTTGATGACGTGATTATTATTAACAATTTTATCAATGTCTCTTTTATTATCAGACGAGGACAGGATAATTACTTTACATTTATTCCTCACCAGCTCATTAAATTTCTCAAATTCATAGAGAAATACAAACCCATCCACAACGGGCATGTTAATGTCTAAAAAAATGATATTAGGGAGGTTATCAGCAATGTTTTGATTCTCCTTGAGGTAGTCTAATGCGCTTTTTCCTGAACCCTTCACTTCCACCCGCTTGGCAAATTTGGTAATTTCGATGATTCGCTTGCTGATAAAATTATCAGTATCGTTATCATCTACTAACATAACCAGGTCAATCGTCTTAACTGCAGTATCCATTAACATTCTTAAAATCAGTCATTTTTTTCAATCTTTCACACACACCCGTAAAATTATTCTTTTTTGTTAAAATCTTAACTTATCGTTTAGCCCATAATGGGAAGAAGTAGGAAATTAATCAAAAGTGTTGAAAAATTGTGGTTACTTCTGCATGATACGGAGTTTTTCGCCAACGGTGAGGGAGAGATCCACCTTCTGGTTCCAATCCATGAGTTCTTTGATGGTTACACCATATTTTCTTGCAACACTGTATAGTGTGTCTGAGGCTTGCACCTCATGAACCTGCCCTTCGTATGACTTCGAGAGTTGCTCTTGCCCTCCGTATCCGGATTTTGTAGGAAGGTTGGGGGTCTGGGTAGAGGTCGGAAATTCTTGTTCATTTGCCTCAATACCGTTCTCTTGTACTGCCAGCCTCAGTACCTGGCCAGGCTTAAGTACATCGGTTATGGTTAAATTATTCCAAGCCAGTAGATTTAATACCTCCAAATTGTTGCCTTTAGCTATCGAGTAGAGGGTCTCTCCGGGTTTGACTGTATAATTAAAAATTTGTTCAGGAACTTTAGTTTTCAGAGCAGTAAAATCTTGTACGGTGGCATCCCCCACATGTAAAGTCTTTGATTGACCTATATCTACCTTTGACAACTGCTTGGAATCATTTTCCAATTTTTCATCCCACTCAAACTCCTCCTTGTCATTGACAAGTACAACAACATCAGTAACAGGCATAAGCTTATCTTTAGGCTTGCGGCCTTTCAGCCATACCATGCTTCCCTGCGGTATTTTTTCATCACTCAAAAGTCCATTGTATTTCTTTAACTTCTTCAGTTGCACACCGGTATGTTGACTTATAGACCATATATCCTCATTTGTTTCAGTCTTATAAAATTCATTTTGAGATTTTGTTTTTTTCCGGGCAAGGAAGTAGAATGAGCCTGCCCGCACAGAATGATCAATTGAAATATCGTTGTATTTTAAAAATGAAGAGCGATCAATTTGAGCCCGATCAATTAGTGCTGCTAGTGTTTCGCCATTTCTGGCCTTCACAACAGGGATTTCGTTTATCCTTATTGGTTCTAGCTTCTCCCCTACTTTCTCCATCTTTCCTTTTGCAGGATCATCCTCATTTTTATCAATCGTTGAGACTGCTAATGACAGCTTTGTAAAATCTTCGACACCTCCTGCTGGTATAAGAATGGTATAGGATTTATCCGAAGGAACGATTCCTCTTTTCACCCACTTATTAAATTCCAACAATTTCTCTTCCTCCACCGAAACTTCATTGGCAATTTCCCGAAGCGATTTGCCCGACTTAGCTTCATACGGAATCACTTTTACCTTTGCTTCTCCAGATACTGCATTTTCAAAAGCCACTTTATGGGCAAGGTATTTTTTTACATACCAGTAGG
>JANOLM010000275.1:0-2782 GCA_031419815.1 Bacteroidia bacterium | reverse complement strand
GAAGGCCACTTCGATGCCGATTTCCCTTCGTGGAATATGGAGATAACCGATATGAAGCGGGTAGAGCGTTGGAAGTACGATTTTGATTCTTTGGTGGCTATCAATGCTTTGCCTTCCTTGAGTACGATCAGGCTTCCGAACGATCATACAGCCGGTGCCCGGTTGGGTATGCCCACACCACGCGCTATGGTAGCCGAAAATGATCTCGCCTTAGGCACTTTTATTGAATACCTAAGCAAAAGTAAAATCTGGAAAGAGTCGGCTGTCTTTGTATTGGAAGATGATGCGCAAAATGGACCTGATCATGTGGATGCGCACCGTTCGATAGCCTATGTAATAAGTCCTTTTGCAAAACGAAATGCCGTAATCAGCAGAATGTATTCCACAGCGTCAATGTTGCGAACAATAGAATTGATTTTAGGATTGCCCCCGATGAGTCAGTACGATGCAGCGGCTACACCCATGTGGGAATGTTTTACGGCAACACCTGACACAACACCCTATAAATTAAAGCCAGCTACCTATAACATCAAAGAAATGAATACCGCCAACACTGCTATTGCCAGACGTTCGGCTGAATTTAATCTGGCTGTAATGGATGCTGCCCCTGATCTTGAGTTTAACGAGGTGATTTGGAAAACCGTGAAAGGCTTAAACAGTATCATGCCTTCGCCTGTGCGAAGCGCTTTTATTAAACACTCAGAAGAGCATGAAGGCGATGAAGATTAAGGAAGGGTGTAAGTGAAATTCTCTAAGGTTAATAACTCCGGCATTAATACCGGGTTAATCCAAATAGAAATTAGAAATTTTGTTCAATGAAATTTTTATTGATATGCTTTTTTGTTGGGATAAGCAATTTGGCGTATGCGCAATCAATTCATGGAAGGGTTACAGATAAACATACAAATGAGCCGATCGCAGATGTTCACATTCAAATCGTAAACTCCTCGGCTGGTACAATCACCGATAAAGAAGGAAAGTTTGTGTTAGACCAAATTAAGTATGGTTCAACTCAAATTCGGGTCACTGCTGTTGGTTATGCAACTAGTGAACAAACTCTTGGCACCAACAATCATGAACTGCAAATTGAATTAACACCCTCTGTTATTTTATTAAATAATGGTGTGACCATTACCGCGCAACGAAATGAACGATTGGTGTTTGATGTAAGTCAGTCGGTCACAACACTTTCTTCTCTTCAAATAGAGCAGCGATCCCCTCGCTCCACCCCCGAAGCTTTAGTGAGTGAAACAGGAATCTGGATACAAAAAACAAATCACGGAGGAGGATCTCCCATTATCCGTGGGCTTGTTGGCAATCAAGTATTGTTGCTGGTGGATGGTATTCGGTTGAATAATGCTACTTATCGTTATGGCCCCAATCAATATTTGTCAACGATTGATCCAGGCCTTATCGAACGGATTGAAGCTACACGTGGAAGTGGTTCTGTGTTATATGGCAGTGATGCCTTGGGCGGAGTGGTACAAATTATTTCCAAGACTCCTTTATTTCGTAACGATGGTTTTCATGTCGGTGGCCGCGTGGTTGGTAATTGGATGAGTGCAGGTATGGAGCAAAGCGCGCGCACGGAAGTTGCATTAGGTAGTAAACAAATTGCTTTTCTTGGAGGTTTTTCTGCACGCAATTTTGGTGATGTTTTAGCTGGAGGAGATATAGGTACACTTACGCCAACCGGATATTACGAAAGGTCCGGTGATGCAAAGTTGTTGATCCGAACAGGTGCTTCGGGAATACTGACAGCGGCAACCCAACATTTGACACAACATAATGTGCCGCGTTATGATCAGGTAACGCAAGGAGGATATAGTTTGTATGACTTTGAGCCGCAAGCAAGACAGTTGAGTTACTTGCGTTGGGAGTCTTCCGCAAAAAACCCATGGTTGCAATCGGTAAGAATTACGGGTTCGCTCCATCGTTCTATCGAAGGCGTTATTTCTCAAAAAAACAATTCACAGGATTTGAAAAAGCAGCGCGATGAAGTAAACACAATGGGATTAACCGCAGAGGTGATGTCACATCCTAAAGCAAACTGGTTTGCTCAATCTGGGATTGAATATTATTATGATAAAGTGAATAGTGAGGCAACAGTATTTAATACTCTCGCACATACGGAAATCTCGCAGCGTGGCTCGTATGCTGATGGTTCTTCTGCTTCCAGTCTTGCTATTTTTACCAATCATCAAGTGGGTTGGAGGAAATTTCAATTCTCGGCCGGTACGCGATTCAACATGGTTACTGTTTCAGTGATCGATGATGTATTCGGTAATCAAAAAATTAACCCAGACGCCTTAGTAGGCAATGCCGGAATCATGTATAAACTTCATCCCAACCTTCACGCTATTGCGTCTGTCAACACAGGCTTTCGTGCACCCAATGTGGATGACATGAGCAAGTTTGGAACGGTGGAAAGTGGCGTATTCGAGATTCCAAGTGCTGGGCTTTCCCCTGAACGATCCATCAATGTGGAGAGTGGTTTTAAATTCAGTAGCACTAAAGTCTCAGCAACACTTACGGCCTATCAAACCAAACTATCCGATTTAATTGATCGTGTGGGAGCTATGTATAATGGGTCAGCTATGTTTGATGGAAGAAAAGTATTCCAGAAACAAAATGTTGGTGATGCTGTGGTGAAAGGTGTGGAAGCAGATGTTGAGGCAATCATTGTCCGTTCGTTAAGTGCATATGGAAATGTAACATACACGCATGGCGAAAATATAACTAAGCAAGAACCCATGCGCAGAATACCGCCATTGTTTGGCAA
>JANOLM010000274.1:0-16206 GCA_031419815.1 Bacteroidia bacterium | reverse complement strand
GACAGCTCTTGATCAGGGTATTGATCTACCATTTAGTTGTCAAAGTGGTTTGTGCACCGCTTGCCGGGGTAAGGCATTATCAGGTAAAGTTAAACTGGATGAAGAAGAAGGCCTCTCGCAATCCGAGCGTGATGAAGGATATGTACTTACGTGCGTGGGTCATCCTATGACGGATGATGTGGTGATTGAGATTGGATAACCAGTCGCAGACTTCAAGTCACACATTTTCAAACATGTAACTTGAAACTGGTAACTTCTTATTTCTGCTTCTTAAACTCGGTCCCCTCAAAATTGATTTTTTCAAGTTGACCAGTTGCACTTAATGAGAATTGTGCAAGGGCTGTGCCGTTCCAGGCTTTGTCATACTCACCGCGGAAGGTATCGTAGTGCCAGTGTTCAAGAGTTGCTTTTATGTGATTATTAATAGTGATCAAGAGTTTTTTATTCTGAACAATGACTTCAAGTTCTCCATAAAGAGGATCAGAATATTTTCCAGCATACTGATCAACAGGTAAAGAAGGAGAAGTGTTAATCACTCGCTTGGCTTCAAAATCTTTTGCTGCTTTCTCACCTTGTGTGCGAATGTTTCCATACAATTTCAGGAATTCAGCATTCCAATCGCGATTGCCCCCTAACCCAAAATGATCAAATGCTTTGAACATTAACGCATGTCTTATTTCGGCATGGTCATAGTTACCGAAAATATAGACCCCAAGCTTTTCATCGGGTAGTTGACCATTAATTGCAATGGCTCCATAGAGACTGCCTGTATGAAAATTTATTTTGTGCCCCCTGTAATCCTGTTGAAACCATCCAAGTCCATACGTCATCCAGTTAGGTTTAGTCAATTGTGCGGTGGGGTAGAACTGACTATCGGTTACCATCACTTGAGGCTTCAGCATTTCCATCCAGGTCTTGGTTGTCACCAATCTTTTTCCACCTTCGTACTTACTGCTATCCAACATGCAGAGTACCCATTTGCTCATGTCATCAGCACATGACCATACGGAACCCGCAGGACCAATTGCATCAGCGCTACTGAGTTCAATCACAGTGATTGCATTACGAACAAGAAAGTGAGCCGATGTTTGGTTGGGATCTTTTACATCCTTTCGCATAGCCATGGTGCGTGTCATTCCCAATGGCTCAAAAATCCGTGACGCAATAAACTTTTCCCAAGGCTGTCCACTCACTTGTTCAATGACCTTACCAGCCGCCAGATAAAAAATATTTTGATAGATGAAGCTTGATCGCAAAGAATAGCTTGGTTTTACATCTGCCATTTTTTTAAGTATTTCATCGGAAGAAATATCCATGATGTCCCACAGGAAATCAGCATTGCCCACGCCAGAATTGTGTGTGAATAGATCTCTGATTTTTAACTCTCTTGTCACATAGGGATCATAGAGTTTGAAGTCTGGCAGATACTTGATCACCGCATCGTCCCAATTTATTTTTCCTTCATCCACCAGCATGCCCATGCAGGTGGCGGTCATGGCTTTGGTGGTGGAGGCGCAGGCAAACAAAGTTTGTGTATCTACTTTGTCAGGTTTATCTATCTGCCGGTTGCCATATCCTTTTTTAAAGATGACTTTTCCGTCTTTTACCACAGCAATAGCAAGGCCCGGCACGTGCCAACTATTCCGTGCTTGTTCTACATAGGCATCAAATTCCTGTATTTGTTTGGTGAGGGAAGGGGCAGGATTTTGAGAGAAAGCTTTACCGAAAATGAGGAGAAGAATAATAGCAATTGAGGTTCTGGTTTTCATCTGTTCTGGGATTATGAAAGTAAGATAGGCTAATTGAATTTTATAGAACCAATTGACGAAATAGCTTATAACCTGTGTTTTTTATCTATTGAGATGTTAGCAATAGTCCATTCAATTCTTTCTTTGAATTCATACTTGCGAACAGAACAATTTTGCTTTTTGCAGATTCTGCAGGAAAAATCCAGGCATCCGTCAGAATGAACAAACAGCTCTAGCGATTCTCCAAATTCTTTTCTCACCAAAGATGCCAGTGCATCAATTTCAGAATGTGCTTCGCGTACATTGAGATACCACGGCACTGTAAGGTGTGCATCGAGGTGCAGTACGCTTCCATATTTAATGATACGCACGTTATGCAAATCAACCCAATTTTCTCTCCTGTTCTTATTTAAAATATCTACCAATTTTGCCAAAAGCTCATGGTCGGTTTCATCCATGATCCCCGCAATGGAAGTGCGGATGATCTTTATTCCGGTGTATACAATAATTATTGAAAACAGAAATGCAACTGCACTATCAATCCAAAGAATGTTGGTAAAATACACGAGCGACAATCCTACTAAAATTCCAAACGATGAATAGGTATCAGACTGAAGATGCTTGCCACTTGCCGTCAATGCCAGGGAATTGTTTTTGCTCCCAATTTTTATAGCAACTCCACCGAGTATGAAATTAATAAGCGCTGTGCCTCCAATCAGCCACATCCCCATACCGAGTTGGCTCAACGGATGCGGATGAATAAGATTTCTTACAGCTTCGTAAATAATAATAATGCCTGCAAGGGTGATCATGCTCCCCTCAATAGCGGCAGAAAGGAATTCGATTTTTCCGTGGCCATAGGGATGGTCAGCATCTTTTGGTTTGGCTGATAAGTACAAGCTGTACAGTCCAAAGAAGCCTGCGACTACATTGACAATACTCTCCAGCGCATCCGTTAAGATGGCTACCGATCCCGTAAGGAGATAAGCTGTCGTTTTTGCAATCAGTAAAATGACGGATAGTCCGGCAACTATTTTTTGAATGCGAATATTTTGATTGGAGGAATCCAAAATAACTTGTTATTGATTGGCATCCCTAAAAACTCGGCTCAACATTCTCTCCCTGCCGATAGGCACTGAAGCGGTGATCAGAGGAATGGTTTTTAGAAACGCCAAATTTTTACTCTTTCAACTTCACCCGCAAGAGATTCATATCTGACGTAATGAAAAGTGTTTTATCATCTGGTGTTAAAGCACAGTTAGCCGTTGGGTTCGGTAATTTTATTTTGCCTAGCACTTTTCCTGCAGGATTAAAAATCCATATACCGCCAGGTCCGGAAGCAAAAATATTTCCTTTCGAATCCACTTTTAACCCATCCGGTGATCCTTTATCAATTTTAGCTTCTGCGCCTGCATCGTAAAAAATTTTCCCGCTTACAACAGTACCGGAATCACTCATTTCATATTCATACCAGTGCACACGTTTAGAGTCTGAATTGGCGACATACATTTTCTTATGATCTGGGGAAAAAGCGATGCCGTTGGGTCGGGTTAAGGAATCAATTAATAAAATTACTTTACCATCGGCTGTAGCTTTATAAACACCCTGGTAGGGGAGCTCTTTTAAGGAGTCGGCTGCAAGACCATACGGTGGATCAGTAAAATAGATATCATTGTTAAAGAAAACAAGATCGTTAGGACTGTTAAATCTTTTTCCGTTGTAAGTATTCGCCACAGTTTTGAAGTCAGGTTTGGGTTGATCCCAGGAAGCATTCATTACTGCGATCCGTCTGTCGCCATGTTGGCAAAGCAGCAAATTTTCTTCATCATCAAATGCGAGGCCGTTTGCACCTGGCTCCTTGCTTTCTGGCCCTGTCCCTGTGTAACCTGATGGCGTAAGGTAAACATCAACTCCCTTTTCTTCCGTCCATTTATGAATGATATTTTTTGGGACATCCGTAAACAATAACATCTTTTGGCTTTCAATCCAGAGTGGTCCTTCACTCCATTCGTATCCCTGACCAAGAAGTTCCACTTTGGCATCTGGTGAAATGATTTCGGCTAATGCCGGATCAAGTTGCTCAATTGTGCCATACGTTTGGGATTCTTTTGTTGAACAGCTTATCGCTATCAACAAAAGGGTAAAGAAGAGTAGATTTTTCATGTGCCTGTATTTTCAAGAAAATTAAACATAATTCCTGACTGAGCAACCCCACTTGTAAAAGATGAATTGATTAAAGTTCTGATTTTTTATCAACTTTGGACTTATTATAACTGAAAATAAAATTGAATGAGTAGTACACTGGATATCCCTAAGCGCCCCACCAGAAATTTTCTTCCCGAAGATTTTAAACTTACTACCTGGGAAGCGCTAAAGCCTTTTTTTGATGATCTCCTCGCGCGTGAGATAAATGCGCCAGCGCAGTTAAAAAAATGGCTGCAGAACCGCAGCGAACTTGAATCTGCTTTATCGGAAGATATGGGCTGGCGTTACATCCGCATGACCTGCTTTACAGAGAATGAAGAATATAGAAATGCATATCAGGACTTTGTTCAGAATATTCAGCCAGAGATTGCCCCCGTTTCTGACCAATTGAATAGAAAAGCAATGGCTTCTCCTTCTTTGTCGGAGTTGGAGATGGAGCAAGGTTATGATATGATGGTGCGTAACCTGAAAAAAGATATTGAACTCTTCCGTGAAGAGAACGTGCCGTTGTACACTGAGATTAGCACAGAAACTCAAAAGTATGCGCAGATTTCTGGGGCAATGACAGTGGAACTAAAGGGACAAGAGTTAACACTTCAACAAGCTGCCGTCATCTTACAAGACACAGATCGTGCTAAACGTGAAGAGGTGTATAAAAAAATTAATGCAAGGCGACTTCACGATAAAGTGACGCTGGATGATCTCTACTCTAAGCTTATTAACCTTCGGCATACAGTTTCAATCAACGCTGGCTTTTCCAATTTCAGGGATTATATGTTCAGATCGTATGGACGGTTTGACTATACGCCTGCCGATTGTTTTAAGTTTCACGAAGCCATTCAATCTGAAGTTGTCCCAATTTTAAACCAATTGTCAAAAGAGCGGAAAGAAAAATTGAAAGTGACTCAACTTCGTCCGTGGGATAAAGCGGTTGATGCAGAAGGTCGCGAAGCGTTGAAAGCTTTCGCAGATGGAAAGGATCTGACCGAAAAATCGATTGAATGTTTTAAAAAATTGGATCCCTATCTCGGCCAATGCCTTTCTATTATGAAGGATATGGGTCATCTCGATCTTGAATCCCGCAAAGGCAAAGCACCGGGTGGATATAATTATCCATTAGCAGAAATAGGAGTGCCGTTTATTTTTATGAATGCCACCTCCACCATGAGAGATATGACAACCATCATGCACGAAGGTGGCCATGCCGTTCATAATTTCTTAACAAAAGATTTGGAGTTGAATGATTTTAAATCTCCACCGATGGAGGTTGCCGAACTTGCATCCATGTCTATGGAATTAATTTCTATGGATCAATGGCAAATCTTTTTCTCAAATGAAGATGAATTGAAACGGGCCAAGCGCGATCAACTGGAAGATATTATTGAAACACTTCCTTGGGTGGCCACTATTGATAAGTTTCAACATTGGGTGTATGAAAATCCTATGCATTCTATTGAAGATCGAAAAGCTCATTGGAATAAGACGTTCGATCAGTTTGCGGATACTGTTACGGATTGGTCTGGCTTGCAAGAGGCAAAAGATTACATGTGGCAAAAGCAATTGCACCTATACGAAGTTCCGTTTTATTACATCGAATACGGAATGGCTCAACTTGGCGCAATAGCAGTATGGCGCAATTTCAGACAGGACAAACAAAAAGGATTGCAGGGATACATGAACGCCTTAAAACTCGGCTACATGCGCACCATTCCCGAAATCTATAAAGCAGCGGGAGTAAAATTTGATTTTAGCCGCGGCTACATCAAAGAGCTGATGAGTTTTGTAAAGGATGAATTGGGGAAGATTTAAAGGCCAAATAGCAGCAAAGTAAAATGCCTTGTTTACATAACAAACACGAAACTCTCTACCTCCGCTTCTGACTCTGGGATAGGCAGCCCTTCCTGCTTCAATCCTTCCAGATGAAATTGGATGGCTTCGACCATGTTTTGGCGAACCTCATCCTTTGTGGAACCCATTCCTACACAGCCAGGCAAGTCAGGGGCATAGGCTCCATAACCTCCATCAGTGGCCTTCTCAATAACTATCGCATATTTTCTCATCTTTCTAATTGGGCTTGCTTTAAAATACTTTTTTCCAACCCTGGACTCAGGTCGTTGGACAAGCGATGCACCGGAACAGTGACTAAACCTTTTTTGGTGCGGTGTTTAAATTGCTTATGGCTTCCTTTCTGCCTAACCTCAAACCAACCATCTTGTTCAATAAACCTGATAATTTCACGGGTCTTCATTATTCTTTAAGCAAACTTACCACTCTAAATCTGGTTAATCAAGAAGTGCAAGCCTTCCTGCGGGGCGAGCGCATCTAATTTTGAAACCGCTTCTCTGAGCTTTGTGTTAAAGGTTTCCAGCCTTTTGCAAAAGTCGGAAACCTTGATGAAAACTTCGATTTTGTCTATAGGCGCTTGCCCTGAGCTTTACCGATTGCGGCTTTTGTCCAGCAGATCACTTAATGTTTTAGCTTCTTCTGAAGTAAGGGAATCCATAATATTATCCAGGGAATTAATCTTGTCATCAATTTCTTTTAGCAAGTCCAATCCTTTTTTACAGATGCAAACATCAGCCGCTCGCTTATCAGAAGGACATTGGCTTTTGACCGCTAATTTTTTCAGTATCAATCGATCTAGCAGACGTGAGACATCAGAATTTTTATCTAGCATTCGCTCTTTTATGTCGGCACCAGAAATGCTTTTAGGGTATTGACCCTTCAGAATTCTGAGAATGTTATACTGTTGATTGGTGATACCATACGGTTTAAAAAAATCTTTATGCTTATTAATCAACCAGTGGTATGTAAACAGCAAGTTGATACCAACTTTTTGATGTTGGTTGCGGAATGAATTCTGTTTGATTTCTTCTTCTATTTTCATTGAAATAAAAAAGCGATCACAATATACCAATTGTGATCGCTTTCTCTAATAGAAATTATTTGGCTACCTCTTTATTCAACTCGATTTTGCAGACAATTTCTACAGCATCTGCGACAATGAGTTCACTAGAAGCTAACTTGTTGCTCCACTTCAGGCCATACTCCAAACGATTGATCTTGCCGTTCAGCTTAAAACCTGCTTTTATGCCACGACCTGTGTCAATTGAACCACCATAGGTTACGTCAAATACAACTTGCTTCGTTACATCGCGTATAGTGAAATCACCTTTCAGTTGATACTTACCACTCTCTTTTACAAGAGTGCCTTTGAATTTTATCTCAGGAAATTTTTCTGCGTTAAAGAAATCATCTGATTTCAAATGAGTATCTCTGTTTTCAACACCTGTGTTGATGGAAGCCGTCTTAATGGTAAACTCTACTTCGGCACCATTAAAATCGTCAGACTTGCTCACGACAGATCCGTCAAAATCTTTGAAGCTGCCATTTACTTCAGACACCACCATGTGTGTAACGTTAAACTGAATGTTGGTGTGCCCTTTGTCGATTGCCCATTTTGTTTGAGCCGAGGCTACCCCTGCAATGGCAACAAGGAATAATACTGCGATAAATTTTTTCATAGTTGTTTTGTTTTTTTTGGAGTGTGCGAAAATAGTTAAGTTTCTAAAATATATGTTTAAACATGTAAATGTTATTTTGTAAATACCTGATTTACAGACTGAAACATTTATCAAAGATTGAGCCAATAGGTAAACTTCAAAACAATTGATCTGAATTTTGGCGCCCCCACGTAAAAAATGTCTCCGTTTTCAAAGGATTCTGCGAAGTAATTATCGGTATACACCAAGAACAAGTCAGAAACTGGCCTGAAACGCCATTGCAACCTGGAGTTGATGTTCACGTTGTTGATCTGGTTGTTGTATTGCACATAGGTTGTCCAAAATACTTTTCTGGAGAATGTAAAGTCAAACTTGGGCCCAAGTAATACCAGATCCGAGCTGCTGTAAGGTTGTGGCAGCCTTATGCGGTTGTAACTAAAGTCCATGGAAAGAATCGTATACGGCTGAAGCCGATAACTTAATGTGCCCTCTATACTCTGGCGATACCCATTATAGTATTCTCCAAGGCGCGACTGAAAATTGAAAAATAATTTTTTACGGGCATCGGAGCCATAATTAATGACTACGGAATTCCAATAATATCCGGTGCCAGAAGGAAGTTGCAGGCCGCCAGTGCCGCTGGGATCGAAAGGAGAGAATAAGTAAACATAGTCTCTTCGAATTCTTGTGAAAAAAGCAGCAGTATTTTGAAATTTAATTCTATACCTTAAGTTAGCATCCCAGTCGGTGGTGTTGTAGAGATCGTTCCACTGATAATCAATATCAAAGCCAGGACCATGGCTATTAATGATTTTTGATTTTGGATAGAAATTGTAGAATGCTTCTGGTGCAAAACGTTTATATCGCTTTCGCCTCACAAACCCAACCTCAGGATTGAAATTTGCTCCAATGTCCTGGTAGAGCAGTGACCATTCATAGTTTTGTATGGCATAGTTTAAGGAAGCTGCTGAAGAGTAAGTACTGTCTTTTTTTCCATTGTCAAAACTTCGGTGATAAAAGACCTTTCCCGTCCACTTATTATCTTTTGATGCGAGATTGTAATCCAGTCCAATCAATCTGTTATAAGCTGCTGTATCAAAGGCCTGTTTATTAATCAACATAAGCCCTATGTTGGATCGGGAAAATAGTTTTCGCTGTATAGCTGCAACGGCATAGTTAATGGACGGCAAGTTGATGGCATTATCTTCTGCCGCCTGCATGTCCAGCACGCCCATGCGCCAGTTGTTGTTTATTTTTCCGCTTAGGCGGGCACCGCCATAAATCGGATTCTGAATATTCTGACCTGTTGAGGGATCGCGGGTAACGCCAATCCTTCTGGAAAAAAACGGTCGGTATTTACCGTATCCAAAACTTCCAAAGAGATCTGCATTTTCTAAAAAGAATTGTCGCCTTTCGGGAAAGAAAATCTCGAATCGGTCGAGGTTGGTGACTTGTTGATCGACTTCAACCTGAGAGAAATCAGGATTGATTGTTAAGTCAAGATTGAGCGCAGAACTAACTGCAATTTTTGCATCTCCTCCAATTGTAATTTCCGAAGCACGCGGAGTGCCTTCTTCAAAATCATGGGTGATTTTGCTGGCGGCATATGGAATAAGTGAAATGTTTCCACCGGGCTTTTGCAATGGCTTGTCCCATTGAAGTTGCCGTAGAAAGGCTAAGTTAATGAGCGGATAAATTCGTGGTACCGGTGTCCAGGTAGAGCGCTCTGTATAATGACTGTCAATTCTGTAAAAGTTAATGTTCCAGGCCGTAGCTCCTTCTTTGAAGCGAATGGTTTTGAATGGAATGGCCATTTCACACACCCATCGGTCCTCCGCAATTGTGGTTTCTGAAAACCATTTGTTGTCCCAATTCAGCGAAAGATCTTCCCTGTCAGCGCCACCGTTAGAAACTAACCCTTCCCGCTGCACCCCAAAAGGATTAACACCAAACTGAAATGCATTAGTGTTATCTTGATACGTATCGAGGACAAGAACAAAAGCATCATTAGCCTCCCCTCTAAAATCTCTTCGCAAGGATGGGGTTATATATTTCCTTGGCTCCAGATTGTGCATGATGGCAAAGAGGTAGATGAAATTTTCATCGTAGGTCATGCGCACTTCTGTTTGTGCTTTTGCAGTTGAGCTATCAAATGGAAAATGCTGTTTGAAGTTGTTGGCCACATTGGCATTTTGCCAATCAAGTTCATTCATCACTCCATCAACGGTAATCTTTGAGGTTGCCCTATGGATGTTAAGGCCTGGCAATTGCGCCCAGGCAAGATTACTGACAAGCAAAAGGGCGGTTAAAAATCGTATAAACACTTGTTTGAGCTTTTATTAAAGCGCAATGATAGTGCTTTTAAGAAAGGCGATTATTGTTTTTTGATGAGTGGCCATTGCTACAGTTTAAGGGGGTGCATCCCAAATTGTCGCATTAGCACCACTCGTTCCTACGGAACGACTTCCAATCATTATTTGGTTTCTACCCACGAAACGCTCCTTCGGAGCGACTGGTGGGTAGAAAAAGTGGAAATAGAAAAATTACGTTCCGTAGGAACATTTCGTGTGACGCGACATTTGTGATGCACCCGTTTAAGGTAAAACTCGTGGGTGAGTTTCTTATAGTCTTCCGACCATTCTGCATCTGTTTCATGAAGGATGAGGGTTTCAGCACTATTTATTTTTGGAATAAAAGCGAACTCAAAAAGCCAACGTTCCTGTGGTTTTCCTTGGCGGGAAAAGAAAGCAAGCTGACGGACTACATGAAAATTATTTTCTTTTGCCATTATTTGAAACTGTTTTCCTTCCTCGAAGGGAAGCACAACGGCCAACCGTCCGGAGGTATTAAGTAATTTTCCTGCGCCAATGATTAGTTCGGAATAACTTAACGAGCCTGTGTGCCGCGCTTGCGATCTTTTACTGGAGGGTGGGAGCTGGCTGTTGATAAAAAATGGAGGGTTACTAACAACCAAGTCGAAGGTTTTGTTGCTGGTAAAGGTTTGTAAAGACTGATGATGAACTTTTATTTTTTTTGGCCAGGGTGATTGAGCTATGTTTTCTTTTGCTTGTTCGGCATCCTCTTGTTCGATTTCAATTGCTTCAAGTTTCGCATCTGGTAATGTTCGTTGGGCGAGTATCAAGGATATCACGCCTGAGCCAGTTCCAACTTCCAGAATATGGCGGGCACCCAAAACATTTACCCACGAACCTAGCAGTACAGCATCGGTGCCTACTTTCATGCTACACCGGTCGTGGTGAACAACGAATTGTTTGAATTTAAATGGAGTTAACTTTTTCATTCAAACGAGATTATTTTTTAAACCATAAAGTCACTGTCACAAAGAAACACAAAGCTCTTGGTGATCTTTCGTGTTTTTTTGTCTTGGTGGTTTAAAATTAGCAATCAAAAAATTAAAATAGTTTTATCTCAGTATTCGCACGCTCAAAATTAAGATGCGTCACAGCGAGCTCCTGCTAGGATTTTGTGTGTAAGCGCGAAGCAGTCTCCTCAATTTTGAAGCCGCTTTCAATTTGTGAGATCGCTTCACACCATCACACGTACCACGCAGGTGTTCGCGATGACGTTAAATTATTAGTTTTGTCTAACAATCAATTATGGCATTTCTAAAAACTAAAGTTTGGTGTCAGGCTGAACTTGTCGAAGCCGATTTAAAGAGTCCATGATTAGAGAATATGTTTCGACAAGCTCAACATGACAAGGTTTTTAGAGATGCCCTTATATGACTAAACAGGCATGAAGTCTCCGGTTCAAAATATTCAAGTCACGAAAATTAATCGGGAAGGTGTATTAACCAAACCCGATCTACTTGCCGTTGAAGAGCCACTTGAAATCCGTCTTGGGTTTGGCCAGCCAGCCACACGAGAGCAAAGGAGTTTATCAGTAACCATGCGTACCCCCGGCCATGATTTTGAATTGGCGCTTGGTTTTTTATTTACGGAAGGAATTATCAACTCTATTGAACAAATTGAAACTATTAAATACTGCAGCGACACAGGTAAGCAAGAGGAGCATGAGAATCTTGTGCGTGTTGAGCTTAAGCAGGAAGTCCAATTAGATTTTGGAAAGTTTCAACGCCATTTTTATACGTCATCGAGTTGCGGTGTGTGTGGTAAAACTTCGATTGATTCGGTTAAGATAATTTGCGATCCTATTCAACATAATCTTAAAATAACTAAAGAAGTCATACACAGCTTGCCACAACGATTAAGAGAAGCTCAACAATTTTTTGAATATACAGGAGGGCTACATGCTTCAGCTTTATTTAATAAGGAAGGTATGTTGATAATTTTAAGAGAGGATGTTGGTCGCCACAATGCACTCGACAAGATAATTGGCGCTATGCTTTTCAAAAATGAAGTCCCGATGTCAGATTTTATTTTGATGCTAAGCGGACGCACCAGTTTTGAGCTGGTTCAAAAAGCAGCCGTTGCAGGCATTCCCGTTATTGCGGCAGTGGGTGCGCCTTCAAGCTTGGCAGTTGACTTTGCAAAAGAAACAGGAATGACGTTGCTCGGGTTTGTGCGTGAGGGTGGATTTAATATTTATTGTGGAGAGCAGCGAATTGTGTTGGCTAAGTAGTATTTACTACGCCTTACACATTAAAACAATTAATCATTTATCTCCTCAGATTTAGCCACCTTTATTCCTTGCTACCTTTTTTCTTCCCGCACCCTACTTTAAAAAATATGGTAACATCCTGCAATCAAAGCATTTGTAGAAGGCGTAACTGTCGCAGCTAAGTGCTGTCAGGTTTTCCGACCTGACACATCGAAAATGAATTACGGCTTCCGGAAATTGTTTTCGCTGAAGTTTCCAAAGTGAAGAATATACTAAATTTGAAGTATGTCAGGTCGGAAGACCTGACGGCACGGAAATAGCCCTTGCCACAATTTGTATATTGCTTAAGTTTAAAAAGCTGCAAGAGCCTGTTATTATAGTGGTTGCAGCATTGATCGGAATACTACTAAAAACAATTTTATGAACCGGAAAGCCTTTCTTAAAACCGCTGCCATTGTAGGCGGTGCATCCATCTTGCCTATCAACAATGCTTTTACACAAAGCCTTCATCAGAGCGGTATGGATAAACTGACAGACAAAGACGGAAACTTTGCCTTGCAGTCTTTGCCTTATAATGAAAATTTTTTAGAGCCAAGCATGGATCAGGAAACCCTTCATTTGCATTATACTTTTCATCATGGCGATGCTGTAAAAGCCGCTAACAAGGATTTACAAATGGTGAAAAAAGCATTGGACGAAAGCAATCTTGAAACGGTTGACTATTGGACTAAAAAACTTTCCTATCACCTTTCCTCTCATATACTACACACCATTTTTTGGACTAATCTCACAAATAAAAGAACAGACCCAAGCGGAACGTTGTTGAAACAAATTGAAAAGGATTTTGGAACTTACGATAGACTGAAATCATTGATCTCAAAGACATCCAAAGGTGTAGATGGAAATGGGTGGGGCATTCTTGGATATCATCCTTCTACTGATAAACTTACGGTGCTTCAATGCGAGAACCATGAGAAACTCACACAATGGGGGCTGATACCTATTCTAGTAATTGATGTTTGGGAACATTCATACTATTTGAAATACAAAAACCGAAGATCGGAATTTGTAGATAATTTGTTTCCAATTATCAATTGGGATAATGTAGCAGAACGGTTCAGCATGGCGACACGGTTTAGATAAAGATTTGAAAAGTAAAATTCAGTCTAACTGATTTAGAATTTGCTTTCCTAATTAATTACGGAAGAGAGCCAATAAGATCCGCTAGAAACTTGTTATCATCCAAATAGTCGCCTTGTGATAAACTCAATTTGGCCACCACCAATTTTTTTGAAGGAATTATAAATACACTTTGACCTTCATAGCCATCAGCCCAAAATGAATCTGTGGGTACATCAGGATAAGTCCTGTGAGAAGGATTCCCTTGCTCTCCTGCATTCAACCAAAATTGCGCGCCATATTCACCCATTTTTGCACCGGAAGCAGGAGTGGAGGAATACTTCACCCAACCTTCGGGTAAAATTCTTTCACCTTGCCACACACCGTCATTCAGATATAGCAGACCAAACCTTGCCCAGTCACGGGCTGTGGCAAAAGAATAAGAAGAGCCAACAAATGTTCCACCTGCATCAGGCTCCATCACAATGCTGTGCATACCCAGTTTGTAGAAAAGTTCTTCATACGGAAAGCGATGATAGTTCGCGTCACCAATTGTTTCACGTACAATTCTCGAAATGATGTTTGTTGTTCCGCTTGAGTAATAGAATACTTTTCCCGGCTCGTTTTTAACCGGCATACTTGCCGCATAGATGCCCATATCTTTTTTCTTGAACAGCATATTCGTGGCACCACTTGGGTCTGCATAGTTTTCTTCCCAATCCAATCCACTGCTCATGTGCATTAAATCATTTAATGTGATTTTATTTCTGTCATCATTTTTCCATGACGAAACTGGAGCTGCTTCTTCAATCTTTAATTTTTCCTGCTTTACTAAAATTCCCACCAAAGCATTGGTCACGCTTTTGGTCATTGACCAACCAATTTGTTTTGAATTTTTATCAAACCCCTCTGCATACTTTTCGCTGATGAGTTTTCCATCATACACCACCACAATGGCACGGGTTCTTCTCAGTTTCTTAGGACTAGGTTCTTCAAAAGCCTGTGCCATAGCCAGATTTAGTTTTTCAAAGTTGACTCCTTTGGGGAGAGAATCGGGCAACATGTTTCCTAGTGGCCACGCAATAGTGTCTGTATTGAGTAAAGGTTTCTGTGCGAGTATTAATTTTTGATTTCTGAACTCAGCTTCACTCATATCCACCACTAATGAACAACCTAATCCTTTTCGGTAAACTGCTTTTCGTTTAGCCAGGCCAAAAACAGTTCCGGTTGCTGAAGAATCTTTGTAGTCTACTGAAAATGAACCCGCTGATAACAGTCCGACTCCTAGTTCATTTTTAATTACATCATCCGGATTTCTTCCTGCAATCATTACACAGGAGCACAAATCTTTTGCACCGTAGCCTGTGAGAATGGGAAATGCCCGCCACGCATATGTGAATGCATAGCCAATTATTGCCAATAAAGAAATGAGGACTATTCTTTTGATTAGTTTTCCAAGGGACATACGCGGAGTTTTTTAGTAATTTGGATCGTTCAAAGTAACTCAATTTCATGCCAACCAAGAATATGTTATCCATTAAATTGCCAAAGAAGTCAGCGGGTGGATTAGGTGCTGTTGTTCATTCTGCCCACCATTTATTTGATGAGGTTGGAGTGGTAGAAGGAATAAAAATTATTGCAAAGCTAAACCAGTTTGATGGTTATGATTGCCCAGGGTGCGCGTGGCCGGATCCGGATGACAAGCGCTCGCTATTAGAATTTTGTGAGAATGGAGCAAAGGCTGTTGCGGAAGAAGCCACCACTGCCAAATGCGATCCTGAATTTTTTGCCAGGAATTCTGTTTCAAAAATGCTTCAATGGACAGATTATGAAATTGGGAAGAGTGGCAGGATTACTCACCCAATGATTTTGAAAGAAGGTAAAGATAATTACGAACCTATTACCTGGACCGATGCTTTTAAGCTCATTGGGGTTAAATTAAAAAGTCTGGCTTCTCCCCACGAGGCAATCTTCTACACATCGGGACGCACGAGTAATGAGGCTGCCTTTTTATACCAACTTTTTGTGAGGATGTATGGCACCAATAATTTGCCTGATTGTTCCAACATGTGTCACGAATCAAGCGGAGTAGCATTAACGGAAACAGTTGGAATTGGAAAGGGATCGGTGACGCTTGACGATTTTAATAAGACGGAAGTGATTGTGATCATCGGCCAAAACCCAGGCACAAATCATCCGCGTATGCTCACGGCTCTTCAGAAAGCAAAACAGAACGGGGCAACCATAATTTCCATTAACCCTCTGCCCGAAGCGGGGTTGATTAGTTTTCGACATCCACAAAATCTAATGGAAATGATTGGAAAGGCAACATCCATTACGGACGTGTGGCTTCAGGTGAAGATCAATGAGGATGTGGCATTGCTCAAAGCCATTTTGAAAATTATGGTGGAGAAAGAAAAAGCCCAACCAGGTTCTGTTTTCGATCATAATTTTATATCGTCTAAAACTACAGGCTTTGAATCTTTCGAAAAAGATTTGGATAATTATTCTATTGATGACTTGATCCGGAAATCGGGGGTTGAAGAGGAGAAGGTTTTTCGCGCAGCCTCCATTCTCGCAGAAAAGAAAAAAATTATTGTGTGTTGGGCGATGGGGCTGACTCAACATATGAATGCTGTTGACAACATTCGGGAGATTGTGAACCTGTTGTTGCTGAAGGGCAGTATTGGGAAGCCCGGAGCAGGAACTTGTCCGGTGCGTGGTCATAGTAATGTGCAGGGTGACCGCACAATGGGTATTTATGAAAAGCCAAGCCAAGAATTTTTGGATAACCTGAAAAGGATTTTTGGTTTCGAACCGCCAAGACAAAATGGATATGATACAATTGATTCTATCAAAGCAATGGCAGAAGGTAAATCAAAAGTTTTCTTTGCCATGGGCGGTAATTTTTTGTCTGCAACTCCCGATACAGAGTTTACGGGTAAGGCAATGCAGAAGTGTGACATGACCGTTCTGGTTTCTACTAAGCTCAATAGAAATCATTTGGTGCATGGGAAGATTGCTTTGATTTTACCCTGTCTGGGAAGGAC
>JANOLM010000273.1:0-1506 GCA_031419815.1 Bacteroidia bacterium | reverse complement strand
GATTGAATTCATTTACAAAGAAGCCGGGGTCAACCGTCCATTAAAGGCAACGGATGAAAGAAGCCTTAATCAAAATAAAACAGATTATAGAAATCAGGTTAACAAAGTAGCCAATGCGATTAAGGAAATAATTACAGCACTCAAGAATCCAACAATCACACAAACGCCAGTAACGAATACCAACAATTCTCAAGAAAAACCATCTGCCAAGCCTGAGCAAAACAAAAAGCCAATTCTCGCAGTAGTTGGTTTGATTTTCTTGTTGGGTATCGTTGGTTATTTCTTTTATCCAACATCTACGGCATCTACCAAAGAAGAAACCATTCTGGATAAATCCATTGCGGTTCTTCCCTTTGTCGATTTGAGCGAGCAAAAAGATCAGGGTTGGTTTGGCGATGGGCTCACCGAAGAAATTTTGAATAGCCTCGCGCATGTAAAAGGGCTCAATGTTATTTCGCGCACTTCTTCCTTTGCTTTTAAAAACAAAAATCTTCGTATACAAGTAATAGCCGATTCATTGGGTGTCAATTATGTGGTAGAGGGCTCGGTAAGAAAATCAGACACTGGTTTGCGAATCACCGCACAGTTGATACGCGCAAAAGATGGCTTTCATATTTGGTCAAATACCTATGATCGGGAAGCAAAAGACATTTTCGCGTTGCAAAAGGAAATAGCAACAAGAATTGCAGAGAGCCTGGATATATCGCTGGATGAAAAGGCTATCGAACAAATGCAATGGGCTGGCACCATTAGTGCCGAAGCTTACCTGGCTTTTTTAAAAGCACGTGCACTAGATGAACAAGCGCATGAAAGTAGAAGGTTTATTGATTTAGCCACCTTGAAAAAAGCTAATTCCTATTATGAGGAGTCCTCGTTGCTAGACCCGGATTTTGTTAATCCCTATTTGTTTCATGCCGATTTTTTCCTTCACTATGTATTGAAGGATGATCCTTACTATCAGGATTCTCTTACCGATCAGCAAGCCTATACGCTTTTTAATAATGACTTGGCCAATGCCATCGCACGCTCAAAAGAGCCTTCACAAAGCGATTATTATCGAATACCTCAGACCATGTATTCCAACAACTGGACAAATTTTCGTCAAGTCATAGAGAAAAGTTTGTTTAGCAAGGATGCAGCAAGGCATTTCAAGTATCAAAATTTCGATTTATCTACTTTATTGATCGTCCTCGGGTATGGTGAACAAGTATCAAAGGTAAATGAGGAGATTCTTCGAGAAGATCCTTCTAATGTAACGGCAAGTCGAAATATAGTTTTAAACTTAATATACCTGGGTCAATATGAAGAGGCAATTGATAAGATTGCCAGGATGAGTAACACCCCGACAAGGCTTGGTGTTATTGATTATAAATTATTCGCAATGATTCAACTGGGCAAATTAGAAGAAGCCTATGATCTTATTACTCAAGACCCTAATCAGGATTACTTTCCTTATTATGACTTAAAGTCAATCATATTAGCAAAACAAGGGAATCTTGAGGAGGC
>JANOLM010000272.1:0-2019 GCA_031419815.1 Bacteroidia bacterium | reverse complement strand
CAGCATGATCCACGCTTCGCTATTGTTTTTTAAACTATTTAATCAACTATATATTTTTGTATAAGTGCAACCGAAAAAACACTGGCACGTTTGCTCGCATTTTTTTATGATAAAGTCCCCTTTGGACAAAAAAATATTTTTACACAGCTAATGTGGGTGCCTTCCTGTAATCTTCCAATGTTATACTGTGATGGCCAGGTGCGCTCTTGTGATTTGTACGGTGGACTTTATAATCTGCCAGTGCTACTATATGATTGTTTAGTGCTCTCTTGTGATCGGCCGATACTAATATGTGATTGCCCGGTGCTTTCCTGAAATGTGTACGGTGGACTTTTAGATTTTTCGGTGTTACTATGCGATTGTCTAGAGCTCTATTGTGATAGGCCGATGCTAACATGTGATTGCCCTGTGCTCTCTTGTAATGTGTATGCAAGAATTGGCTAGATGAAAATGTTGGTTAACTTCACATAAAGCTTTTGTCCTTTAATAATGCGATGAAATATCAGTTTTTATTTTTTGTCGGAGCAATTATTTTTTCCTGCCAGCCTAAAGGAGAAACAGCTTTGGATCAGACCAATAAAAGGGTGAAGTCTGTATTGGAATCTACTCATGATCCGGTTGGAAATGCTGACACATTTGAATATCGTCCGGATGTTTCGGAAGATTCATTCATTTCCGAGTTATTGTTTAGCGACAAAGGTGTTTTACTGAGAGAGAGTAAGTTCGATTCGAATGGGAATTTAAAATGTAAAGCTGCTTTCACATATGATGGCAAGGGCAATACTCGACAATGTGATGTCTATGCTTCTAATGGCTCACTGTCCAGTACACTAAAAAGTAAATTCGATTCTGTTAATCAGATGATTGAACGAAACTTGATTGGTGAAAATGATAAGCTCATCAGTAAACAGACTGCGAAACCTAATAGCGATGGCTATAGAGTTATTACTACGTATAAACTTGTAAAAGGCAGTTTGGCTAAAACGCTTGAATCTATATTTGATAAAAGAAACTTTAACACGCAGAACAACTATTTTATTAACGAGGCTAAGGAAATTTATATCTATGATCTCAATGGCAATTGGATTAGCGGTGATTATTCCCTCCTATCCGCTGGTTCCATTCAAAAGATTGAAAGTGCTTTTGAAAAGAACACTATCGGTAATAATAGTTACTTAACAGACGAAACTTTAAAAAGCATCGACCAGCATGAATATGATGCCGATGGAAATCGAATTGAAACCAATCAATACTTTCGGTTGGCCAACAAACAAATAATTACCCGGTACACGTATCACAAAAATAGAATGGAAGCTGTTACGTTAACCGGCAATTTGATGATTTCTTCGAAAAAGGCAGAGCGGTATGATGCTAAGGGTAATGTAATTGAATCGTTCAAATACGGAATCGGAGGCCGACTTGAGAAACATCAAAGACATCTATATGAATACGACCAGGTGGGCAATTGGACAAAACATAAAACAATTACCAATAATAAACCCGTGTCAGTAGTGGTGCGCCAAATCGAATACTTTTAAAGTTTCCAAGCGTTAAAAGAAAACCTAATACTCTTAAATTACCCGACCTATGATCTTGGTGATCGTGATTATCTATTAACCAGTTATTTACTTGTACTTGTATGTAGGTGTTTTTCAACAGCAAACATCATCCTGTAAAAAAGAAAATCTCCGAAGCCGGCTGCCTCGGAGATAATCTTGTCTATAGTTGGCTTTAATCTGCTCGAAAGATAAGCTACCCAAATTGTAACAAACCCATATCATGGGAGTAACTCCTATATGATTTTTCAGAAAAATTAACCCTCCTACGCCAAGGCTTCGGAGGGCAGGCTCTAACATGTTAGTAGTTAATCTCTACTATCTTTTTATTCTGAAGCTTCTGCATTTGCTTGGGTACTATAGCAAGGATTTCCTCTTTTAAGGTTTTAATGTGTTTCGTCTTGTGATCCCGATGCGTCACCATGCTCACTTCGCGGGCAGGACTTGGCTCTTTCAATCTCTT
>JANOLM010000271.1:0-6927 GCA_031419815.1 Bacteroidia bacterium | reverse complement strand
GCTAAATGTCCACTTCTGAAAAAACATTTACGGTCTGTTTATTATTTTTCGCTTCAACGAGTTTCAGTCAGAACCGGCTTTCACCTAATCTGGTACATAAGACTTTCAAATTTGAAAAAAGTAAAACTACGCTCACCATCAGCGTAAAAGATTCCATTGCCTTTCAAAAAAAGTATGAAGGCGACATCACCGTTCATCGCAAACATGGCAACTCTAACTGCTTTGTGATTACCGCAAACCGACATGATGTGCTAGAGGTGCTGAAAAAGGATCCTAACATATTGTTTATAGACCATCACCGAAAAGCCGTTGCTGAATCAAGTCTTGAGTATGTAAATATGTCATTTAATCGTGTAAGCAAGGCTCGCCAATTTTTTCCTAATGAAAATGGCAGCTCGCAAAACATTTCTGTGAAGGAGGAAAGCTTTGATCCCTTCAATATTGATCTGTTAAACAGAAGTTTTACTACCCCTGTGACACCTACGAGTATTTCTCAGCACGCCACTACGATGACTATTTTAATAGCAGGTGCCGGAAACTCTTCTTTCCATTCAAAGGGTGTAGTGCCGCAAGCACATTTCACTTCTTCCGATTTCACCAACCTTCTTCCAGATGCTGCCTCTCTGTTTAGATTCAACAACATTCATGTACAAAATCACAGCTACGGTGTGGCCATTGAAAATTACTATGGAAATGAAGCCTATGCTTATGATCAGCACGTAGATCAGAATCCAACGTTGGTGCACGTGTTTTCGGCAGGCAATATGGGTGGATCAAAGCCCGCTTCTGGCACGTATCAAAACATGAATTTTGCCAACCTCTCTGGCAATTTCAAGCAGGCTAAAAATGTTTTGGTTGTGAATGCCGTTGATACAACCTTAACGATAAGCTCATTCAACTCCAGAGGTCCGGCCTTTGACGGAAGGTTGAAACCAGAACTAACCGCCTTTGGCCAAGGTGGCACTTCGGATGCAGCGGCTTTGGTTTCGGGTATTACATCACTTGTTCAAGAGAAATATCAACGCATCAATAATGCCTTTCCGGAGACATCACTGGTGAAAGCTATACTGATTGCCTCTGCTGACGACATTGGTCCAAAAGGTATTGATTACCTCTACGGCTATGGAAGTGTAAATGCCCACAAGGCTCTTAGGTTAGTGGAGTTAAATCAGATGTTGACGATCACCTTAGCTAGCAACGAACAAGTCTCCCTTCCAATAAATATCCCCGCTTCAATTTCTGAAATTAAAATTGCTATTGCCTGGACAGACCCACCTGCTGCACCCAACACCACTTCGGTTTTAGTGAACGACATTGACAGTTGGCTAGAAGTAGGCGCAACTGTTATTCAGCCTTGGGTATTGAATGCCTTTCCACATCCAGATTCTATAATGGCAACTCCTAAAAGAAAGACAGATCACCTTAACAATATTGAGTATATCACGCTT
Organism: Bacteroidia bacterium; assembly: GCA_031419815.1. Lineage (GTDB taxonomy): Bacteria > Bacteroidota > Bacteroidia > Cytophagales > Cyclobacteriaceae > ELB16-189. Next base: position 5,479 of record JANOLM010000271.1, on the reverse strand, counting down.
AGTAATCCATCAGAAGGCTCTTATCAATTAGTTTTGAAGACTGGCAATATGAGTAATGCTGAGCAAAAGATATCAATCGCGTATGGACTGAGTGAACAAAAAAAGTTTAATTGGGATTTCCCCATCTCGACAGATATTGCCGAAGGTGGAAAAAAAAATCTATTGGTGTGGGAAGCACTGCCTGATCAAATGGGCGATCTCTACTGGCAAGTCAACCAAAGCAATTGGCAATTGATAGCATCGGGTGTTAACCTGAACAATTATTTTTATTGGACTTGTCCGGACGTATTGGCGAAAGCAAGATTGAAGATGAAGATAGCGGCAGAGGAGTTTATCACCGATGAATTTCTCATCTCTCCATTGCTAAAAATCAAAACTGCCTTTCTCTGTGCGGATAGCATTGGCCTTACCTGGAACAACATAAAAGAAGCTTCTGGTTATGAACTCTTCAGTATGGACAACCAATACTTAAAAAAAATAGCGGATACTATCGATACCCTTGTGGTCAGGCTCCAATCACCAGACCAATACTTTGCAATAGCTCCAGTACTGAAAGGACAACCAGGGCTGAAAAGTGAGACCATAGATTACAAACAACAGGGAGCATTTTGCTTTTTAAACTTATTTACAGCGCAGCGCCATAGCGGCACGCAAGTAAGAGTTCAATTGTTGCTTAGTTCTGCCTACCAGATTGATCACCTTACAATCTTCAAGACTGCCCAGGGTAAAAAAAATATTTTTAAAAGCTTTTCTCCTACTAACCAGTTAGCACTCGACTTCTACGATACCGAGTTAGTGCCTGGCGTCATGGCTTACCAGACAGAGATAACTTTTGCAAACGGCACAACATTGTTGTCGGACATCGTGGAAGTATTTATTGAAGAAAAAGGGAAAGCAATCCTTTACCCAAATCCCGTCACTGTTAATAGCGATTTGAATATTCTTTCGGAAGGAGGAGGGCTGACGTTCAGAATCCGTGATCTTTTAGGAAGTATTGTTTTCGAAAGGAAACTTGATTTAGCCGTAGACGCAATTGACCTCATCAATTTGCCATCCGGTCTGTATCTTTATCAATTGATCTCGCAGGAAATAGTCACAGATGCAGGTAGGTTTGTCAAATATTAGGTACTACCGCTCAGAACCAGAAAACATTACGCGTTAAATATATCGCAACTCCACCAACTGGTCTAGCATCCAGCCAGTTAAACTTAAACGTTCGCGTGTGGCTGGCAACACTTCGTGCTCAATCTGATCGCTGCGAAAGCATACCAATCTTCCCGCTGCCGGGAAAACATCTTTTGAACCATCAGGCAAATGCATTCTTAATTGACCACCCTCTTCTTCCTTCCAATCGATATTCAGATAACAAATAATGGACAGCTTGCGATGATCATCTGCCTTAAATTGATCGAGATGACGTTTGTAAAAACTGCCTGCAGGGTAAACCGTCATGTGTACTTCATAATCTTTTAAACTTTGAAAAAGTGTTTGATTGATGTATTGGATAAGCTCCTCTAGTCGTTTAAGATAAAGTGTAAGGGGTTCTGCACTTTTTTGTTTATCGATCCATTGAATATAGTCTCCACGAATGCCTTCATTTATTTGCTTGTCGTGGCGTTTGCCAATGCCAGCCTTTTTAAAATGAAACAATGCATTTTTGAATTCATCTAATTCCAAAATAGCAGCTACTTCTTTTACACTTAAAAAATTATCAACAATGGCATAACCTTGATCAGCCAAACCATCGACAAGTGCTTCAAAATGAGAATTCATGAGGTTGATTTAGATCATATCACGCAAAGGCGCTAAGGACGCAAAGTTACATTTTGGTTTTCCTCTTAGCGTGCTTTGCGGCTTTGCGTGAAATAGTGACCGCAAAAATAGAAGGCCTTTTGTATTAACTTTGATTTTTGGTGTTTTATGAAAATTAATATTGTTTTTTATTTCCTACTGGTCATATTCGTTACAGGCTGTGTTCCAAAGGAGGAGGTAGTTCTTCGTTCTATTAAAAATGAAAAACTGGAAACGGCCGAGGATGGCAACCAGATTCTTAAGGCTGACGTCATTTTTTACAATCCAAACAATATTCGGATGAAGCTTAAGGAGATCAATGTTGAGGTTTTTGTGGACGGGAAAAAATCAGCTCATGCAGAACAGAAATTCAACTCCTTGATCAAAGCAAAGTCGGAGTTTACCGTTCCCCTGGAAGTAAAGCTTTCGCTTAAAGACTTAGGGTTACTGGATACTATTTTGGCATTCTTAGGGGGAAAAAAATACGAAATTAATTTCAAGGGACACCTGCGCATCAAAGTAAATGGATTTACTTTTAAGGTTCCGGTGAACCACACCGAAGAATTTAGCATGAAATAGATCAACCTTTGCAGATTTTTTATCCCACTACTTGTAATTTGATCGAGTTTAAAAATATGCAGGGTATCTGGCTACTAGTCTTTGCTACCCTTTTTGCTTCGGTCATTTACATGATTAGGGTTTACCGCCAGTCGATGAGACAGAACAAACTCATTTTATTGCAGAGCAAAGAAATCCAAAAACAAAATCGGGAACTGGAACATCGCAATAAATTGCTACAAGAGCTGAACATAGAGAAGCAACAGATCATTGGAGTCGTCTCTCACGATCTGAAAGGTCCCTTCAACAGAATCTTTGCTCTTATGCAGTTGATAACGATGTCATCAGAAAATCTTACTGCTGATCAAAAGGAGTACTTAGGCAAGATCCATCAAATTGTAGCAGATGGATTAAGTATGGTGCGCAACTTACTCGACAACCGAAAATTAGAAGACCGGGGAATTGATATGAGGCCAGAGTTATTAAATTTTAGTGTGGTTTTGAGTTCGTTGGTTAAGCAATACCAATCTCTTGCCAACAAAAAAAACATTCTTATTCACTTTCAAGCTCCTCCTTCAGTTCCTATTCAAGCCGACAAACTGTATCTCACCCGTATTTTTGAAAATTTGCTATCCAATGCTGTCAAGTTCTCGCCAGTTAACCGTAATATTTTTGTGGCCGTTGTCGATTTAGGAGATGAAATTGAAATTTCGATTCAAGACGAGGGGCCGGGCATCAATGCTGAGGATCAGTTAAAACTTTATCATAAATTTCAAAAACTTACAGCTAGGCCAACCGGGGGAGAAAGCTCCACTGGATTGGGTTTATCACTCGTTAAAACTATGGTCGAAAAAATGAACGGGAAAATCCAGTATGAAAGCGCAAATAAAAAAGGGGCAAAATTTGTAGTGCTTTTGCGAAAAGTAAATTAATTGAACAGGTAGTAGTTATCATCATTGCCTTCTAATACGGCAGCCAATGATTCTATTACGCTCTCATCTTTAATCACATAATCGCGCACTCCCCGTTGAATAAAGCTAAGCACCATATTACCGTCATCCAGTGCACTGAGCATGATTACCTTGTTGTCGTCAGTAATTCTTGATTTAATTTTTTCATAAAAATCAATACCCGACATTCCCGGAAGGTTATAATCTATGATCATAACGTCAGGCAGCTTTCCATTTATGGCAGAAAGGGCGTCCTCGGCAGACGTAAATGCACTGATGTTGTATTTCGGGTTACTATTTCCCAACGCCTTCTTTACAAAATGGGCGTAAATTTCATCGTCTTCTACCAGGTAAATATTCATTCAGCTCAGATTCGGAGATGCAATATAATAACCTTTGAAAAATTTCAGGCATTTCCATAAGAACGATTTGTGAAGAAGCTTTTCGCCACCCGCAAAATCTATCTTGTAAAGCCATCGGATTCCCGGTATATTCCCAATTAAACCTATTGATCATGAAATTTCATAGATTTCTCCCTTTCGTTTTTTTGATAGGCATGCAATGTTCTCCTTCCGGGGACACAAAAAGCCCACTTAAATTTTCTGTCTCTTTCACCAAAGAAATGAGCGACCAGGCTCAGGATGGCAGGTTACTGCTTTTGCTTTCCGCAAATGACAAGGCCGAGCCTCGCTTTCAAATAAACGATGGGCTAGAGACTCAACTTGTATTTGGCGTAGATGTGGATGCCATGAAACCCGGACAGGATATAATAATTGATGAATCTGCTTTTGGTTTCCCTATTCAGAGTTTAAAAAGCATTCCTTCCGGAGCGTATTTTGTTCAGGCATTAATCAATAGGTATGAGACATTCAACTTAAAAACTGGACATACGGTAAAGCTTCCGCCCGATCAGGGCGAAGGTCAGCAATGGAACTCAAAGCCTGGAAACTTTTATAGCAAACCTGTTAAGGTCAACGTGGACCTCACTAAAAATGAAATCATCAAAGTAGTGATGGATCAAAAAATTCCCACAATTGAAATACCGAAAGACACCAAGTATGTAAAACACATTAAAGTGCAGAGTAAAATGCTAAGTGAGTTTTATGGAAAACCCATGTATGTTGGGGCGCATGTACTCCTTCCCGAAGGCTTTGATGATCATCCTCAAGCCCACTATCCATTGATGATTTACCACGGCCATTTCCCCAGCGACTTTGGCGGATTCAGCACGGAGCCACCTGATCCGAAAATGGACACAACTGATTATATAGCCCGTTTTGGTATCTATGGGTACAACAAATTTCAAAAACAAGAAGCTCACAATTTTTATAAACAGTGGACATCCAAAAACTTTCCGCGCTTTCTCTTGATTGAGGTGCAGCATGCCACTCCATATTATGACGACTCGTATGCCGTAAACTCTGCCAGTATGGGGCCGTGGGGCGATGCCATTATGAAAGAACTTCTTCCAGAAATTGAAACGAAATTTCGCGGCATTGGCCAAGGCTGGGCGCGCTTTACGTATGGCGGCTCCACAGGAGGATGGGAGGCCCTGGCCGTACAAATGTTTTACCCCGATGATTTCAACGGATGTTTTGCGGCTTGCCCAGATCCAATTGACTTTCGCGCCTTTTGCCTGGTGGATATTTATAAAGACAAAAATGCGTATTGGTATGACAGCCAGTTTAAAAAACTTCCGCGTCCGGCACACCGAAATTATTTAGGGCAGATTCAAAATACCATGCAAGAAACCAATCATTACGAATTGGCCCTTGGCACACATTCGCGCTCCGGTCAGCAATGGGATATTTGGGAGGCTGTATATTCACCGCAAGGCGAAGACGGCTATCCAAAACGAATTTTTAATAAGGAAACAGGAGAGATTGATAAAAGTGTTGCAGAATATTGGAAAGAGAATTTCGATTTGCGCTATATACTTGAGCGCGATTGGAAAACACTTGGCCCTAAGCTGGAAGGGAAAATTCACATCTATTGTGGCGACATGGACAATTACTATTTGAACAATGCAGTGTATCTGATGGAAGACTTTTTGAAGAAAACACAAAATCCTTTTTACAAAGGTGAAGTTGATTATGGCGATCGTGCGGAACATTGCTGGAATGGAGACCAGACCAACCCCAATTATGTTTCTCGCCTTCGATACAATACGATGTACCTTC
>JANOLM010000270.1:0-2373 GCA_031419815.1 Bacteroidia bacterium | reverse complement strand
ATTCAGTTTAAGTTGATTAGCTAAGTTTAATTTTTAAGGGGCACACTTTGTAGTAAGCAGTTTTCAACGATGAATGGGCGCTTTTAGACATGCGCCTATTAAGAATGCATGACTGGTTAATCCCCTCAGTGGGCGTTAAGGTTCACCATCTAACCTGCTAATATCGTCCCAAGACAGACATTCGTTGAATAATTAACATTAATCTTTATGAATTCAGTTTTTACTTTGATTTAAGCATAATCTGCAATGATACTTAAAACATCGTCCAAAAATTTAGCCTCATAAGTAATTGTGCCTGTCCTTAAATAAGATGGAACAAACTCTTGGAATTCAGCTTTTGATGTTGGCAGATGTTCTAAAAGTACATTTAGCATTTCTTCTCTTAATAATCGTTTACTCTCTTCTGTTTTTGGAAACTCTGATCGAATAACATCACGATCAAATGATAGAAGTCTATCTCTTATAGTAATGTTAGCAACTGATGATAATTTTTCACTTTCAACATGAGAATTAACTACTTCAGCAACAAGCTCAAAATCAACTTCTTTAAACCCATCATCTTCAACTTCTTGCTCATCTAAAATTGGTGTTCTAAGTTTTTCCAGTTCATTCAGAATTGGTTGTATTTGAGCTTGAGGATGCTTAAACCAATCTGTTGACCAAATCCGCCTAATCTTCCACCCAAGACCTTCAAGTATTTCTTGTCTCAAATAATCTCTATCTCTTGCAGACTTAGCAGAGTGATATGTTGCCCCATCACACTCAATCCCCATTAAGAATTTTCCTGGCTTCCCTGGATCACGAACAGCAATATCAAGAAAATAACCTGCCGTACCTAATTGAGGCTCACACTCGTACCCATGCTTTTCTAAAATTTGTATAACTGCTAGTTCAAAATCACTATCTGAGGCTTTGCCAGTCGTTAAGGTTTGATGAAGATGTCCAGTTTCTGTATATTCTAAAAATGCTTTGAGCGATTTAACACCTTTACTACTCGTTGCAGTTAAAAGAATGTCTCCTGAAGACATGGAATTAAAAATATGCATTCTTTTTTTAGAGCGAGTAAAAAGTACATTTAATCTTCTCCAACCCACATCAGAGTTTATGGGGCCAAATCTTTGCATTGTTCTGCCACCTATTTGCTCTGGTCCGTATGTCATTGATATATAAATTATGTCTCTTTCATCACCTTGAACATTCTCAAGATTTTTAATGAAAATTGGCTCTTCTGAAGACTTATTTATCTCATATGCCTTGAGTAGTTCAGGGAAATCTTTCGCAAGTTGGTCTAATTGTTTTTCTATCTCATCTCGCTGTGCGGCATTCATGGCAACAATCCCTAAAGATTCATGAGGATTATTTATTAGATGAGTTGCTGCAACTCTCACAACTTCTTGAGCTTCTTCTACATTTCTTCCATTTGCAAATCTGCCTCGTGGCACATAATGCTGCTTCACTCCAAACTCTGGTGACGACTTAAATGGGGAAGGAAAAATTACTAAATCAGAATCGTAAAAATGCTTATTTGAAAATGCGATAAGTGACTCATGCTTAGAACGGTAATGCCATCTAAGCCTACGATTAGTAAACATAGGCATAACTGATTCAAGAATGCTTTCAGAGTCTTGCAGACCTACAATCTCTTCTTCTGGTTCTTCATCCAAAACCTTGTTAAAAAAATTCGTGGGAGGCAATTGTTTTGGGTCACCTACTACTACAAGTTTTACTCCTCTTGCAATTGCTCCAAGAGCATCTTCAGGACGAATTTGAGAAGCTTCATCCATAATCACAAGATCAAATTTGAATCGTCCAGGCTCAAGATATTGAGCTACGGACATAGGGCTCATCATAAAACACGGCTTTAAAGTTTGCATTGCATTACCTGCTCGCTTTAACAAACTCCTTACTGCAATATGCCTAGATCTTTTCGTAGACTCATGTTTAATTAACGACACTTCTGTGTAATCAGAAACTTTACCAGACCACACGCCAATTGAAGGTCTTGGCCTAGATGCTTTAAATGCTACTTTTTGTCTTTGTAATCGTAAAATTTTTGCATCATATTCTTTAAATCTTTGCTGAATAGCCGTTTGCTCTAAGCCTGTAAAATTAGCCAAATCAGAATGTCTGGTAAATATTTCATTGGCAAGCTGGTAATTTATTACAAGATTCACAATATCTTGTAAATCCTTAGACTCCAATTGAGAAGCTTCGAGAACTCCAATAAAATTTTTGAAGCCTTGAGCATATAACCGATTTTTAAGTTGAATATACTCAAGCCAAGTATTCAGCCAGCTAATATGATTCAGGGCTAATTCATTTCTAGAGACAATATTAATAATAGAGTCATCGGTAGCTGCAAGCCAATTTTCA
>JANOLM010000269.1:0-1581 GCA_031419815.1 Bacteroidia bacterium | reverse complement strand
GGAAGTTTGATGTATGGAAGCGATGGCATTGGAGGTGTAATCAATTTTTTGGCCGCCAATCCTGTGCCCACCGGCACCATAGTAGGTAAATGGATCAGTAACTACCAGACCAACAGTGGGCTTTTCGCAAACTCCATCATGAATGCAGGAAACCTTAACGGAATGTACTGGCAAGCCAGGGCAAGTAACAAAATCAGTAGTTCTTATTCCAATTCCTATGATGGCAAGGTTTTCAATTCGGCCTTTAAAGAAACTGATGTAAACGGATTTATCGGAGTGAGTAAAGCCTGGGGCTACTCTCAAATTAACTTAAGTTCTTTCAATCAACGGGTAGGGCTTGTAGAAGGAGACCGCGACCCTAAAGGAAACTTCACTCGACTAAAAAATGTAAACGGCCTGGCGGAGGAAGTTACGGCCTCCCCAGAAGATTTAAAGAGTTATGAATTGTTTATTCCAAACCAGGCGATTAATCATTTTGGAGTTTCGAATACCACCAACCTATATTTTGGAGATACGCGGCTTCAGCTTAATGCAGGGTATCAGCGCAATCAGCGCAAAGAATATGGCGATGTATTGGTTGAAAATTTAAGAAGTCTGCATTTTGATTTGAACTCATTAAATTATAATCTGACTTATTTTCTGCCCGAGAAAAAAAATTGGCAAGTCTCCATGGGCACCAGTGGGATGTCACAAAGTAATAAAAACCGAGGAGCTGAATTTCTTATTCCTGAATACCGTTTGTTTGATTGGGGTGTTTTTGGTTTTGTTAAACGTCAATTTGACAGGCTGGATTTATCAGCGGGTATCCGACTTGATCAACGAAATATTTCGATTAATTCCTTGCATCTTGATGCAAGCGGAAATCCAACAACGGATAAAACGCAAACAGAAAAATTCAAATCTGGTGATCCTTCCTTTACAAATTATTCGGCCAGTGCTGGTGTTACCTACCAGGTTTCGCCTCAGCTGAGCGCCAAGGGCAACGTATCCCGCGGATTTAGGGCACCCAGCATTGCTGAGTTAACTTCCAACGGAAGGCATGAGGGAACCTTGCGGTATGAATATGGAAATTATGATTTAAAAGCAGAAACTTCATTGCAGGTTGATGCAGGGCTGAGTTTCAATTCGAAGCATGTCTCGGCAGACATGTCTTTATTTCAAAATACCATTGACAACTACATTTTTACAGAGAAGTTATTGGCGAAAAATGGAACGGACAGCATCCCTGATCCCAGTGATCCCGCACCAGCTTTTCAATACGTACAAGGCAAAGCAAATCTAAGAGGCGGTGAATTTTCAATTGATATTCATCCTCATCCACTCGATTGGCTTCATTTTGAAAACAGTTTTTCATTTGTGAATGCTTTGAATAAATCGCAGATGGGCAACGATAGCGCAAAATATTTACCTTTCATGCCGGCTCCACGATTTCAAAGCGAGTTGCGGGCTAACGTTAAAAAGACAGGAAAGCACTTTACAAATTTTTTTGTGAAGCTAGAATTCAATCGCGTTGGAGAACAAAATCGGGTATTGTTGGAAAACAAAAGTGAAACCTCAACGCCTTCTTATTCCTTGTGGAAC
>JANOLM010000268.1:0-21464 GCA_031419815.1 Bacteroidia bacterium | reverse complement strand
TGAGAAATCGTTGGCCTCTATCGTAACGGCTATATCAGGCAACTTTTTCTGTGCGGAAACATTCAGGCAAAAACAATGAATTGCGAAAGCAAGAAACAAAAAGGCTCTTGATCGATTAAGGAAGTTTAACATCCAGCACTGATAATTTCAATCTGATTACCCTTGATCCTGTATTCAAGATTGAGTGTGGTCTTTAATACGTTCAAAATTGATTCCAATGATTGATGGTCAAACGTTACCGTCACTACACATGATGGCGAAATGTCAACAGGTAAAGTAATATTGACCAGATAGGTCTTATTCAATGTTTCAATAACGGATCGCAAATCATTTTCCATAAAAACAATTTTACGCGTATTCCATGAAAGAAAATTGATGTCAGTGTTGGCAGCACTACTCAGGCTATTATCCGCTTTAGAATAAATTCCTTTTTGTCCGGCAGCAAGCTTTACTTCGTGCTTCACTTCCGGAACAGAAAACTTTACAAGACCAGTTTGCACAATCACTTCAATTTCTTGGCGATTATCATACCCCTGAACATTAAATGAAGTTCCCAATACTTCTACTTCCGTGTTATTTATACTAATCACAAAAGGTTTTTGGGTATCTCGTTTAATTTCAAAAAATGCTTCCCCTTTTAAAGTTACTTGTCTATCCGTCTTTCCAAATGATGAAGTATAGGATATTTCGGAATGCTTATTCAAAATAACCGTTGATCCGTCAGGTAAAGAAACAGATTGTGTATTACCTGCTGTTTGAAATTGAGTATATGTGTTTCTGAAAACGAAAAAATTGATTACAAACCCCGATGCTACAACCAACAAAAGAACAGCCGCTATTTGTAACCAGGGCCGCGAAGATCTTTCAGAAATGAGTGGTCGTATCGGTGTTTCCTTCTTCTCAATGGTGTTGACAAATTTATTCCACTCTTGATCAACGTTAATATCAACTTGTTGTTTTGAATTTTCAGCAAAGTGCTTTGTACTTAACTCAAAAACTTTCTTTACATCAAGATAGTGACGTTTATTCTCCGGAAGTTGAGCCATCCACATCAGCAATTGCTTCTCCTCTTGCGAGGAGGTTTCGCCTGTCAAATGCCGTATGATCAATTCGTCTTGCATGGTACTTCGGCTCATCGCCCAACTATCCTAAGTTTATAACACATCATAACTCGTTTACCCTTACGGGACAAAAAGAAAAATTATCAGTGACAGAAATTCTTTCAAATGCTCCCTTAAAACGCTCAATGCTTTTGACATCTGTGCTTCTACGGTTTTGATTGAAATACCTAATTTTTCAGCAATCTGAGCATATTTTAACCCTTCCATCCTGTTCAATTCAAAAACTTGTCTGCATTTTTCCGGCAAGCATTGAATGGCCATTTCAATTTCTCTTTCAAGTTCAGCGGCCACCATAGGTTCATTTTCTATCATCAAATCCTGTTCAGCAACATTTTCCAACATCACGTTTTTTTTCTTGTTCCGTATGTAATTAAGGGAACGGTTTCGCACAGCGGTGTACAAATAGCTGTTATAGTTTATGTCGGCTGGCAGGCTTTCAAATTTTTCCCATACAGAAACAAAAACCTCATGCACAAGTCCCTTGGCCTCATCCAAATCGCCAACATATTTCATGGAAAATCCGCACAACGGCTTGAACAGCTCTTTGAACAGTTTTTCAAACTTGGTTAAAGTCTTCTCAGGCACAATTCAGGATTAGAGCTAAGCTAAATAAAATAGTGTTTAAAGGTATTAAAAATAAAAGGGTGGGAAAAAAGAACGAAAGATGGTCTTGCATTTCTTTTCTTTGTGTCTTTGAGCCTTTGTTGCCACAATGATATTAAGCCACTAAGTTTCATAATCTATCTACTGCCATGAAAAATCTTTGGTGTTTATTCGTACCTCTTCTGGTTCAAATTTCTGGTTTGGCACAACCCACAAAAAAAGAAAATGAGTCTCTCATTCGTGCATCACGTGCGGCATCTAATGAAGCAATCGCAAAACAAAACGTTGACGGCATTGCGGCTTATTGGCTTCCTGATTTTGTTCAGATACGCGGCAACGGATCACATTTAGTTGGCAAAGACTCCATTACTTCACTTTGGAAAAAATCTTTCAAAGAAAATCCTGTCGTTGGCTACATCCGAAACCCTACTGAGGTAATTGTCAGTACGTCTGATTCATTGGCATGGGAAAGCGGGAATTGGATTGGAATAAATTCATACAGCAAAGGAGGAAAATATTCTGCCATGTGGCGGAAGAGAAAAGGTGTTTGGAAAATTCAAGCCGAACTTTTTGTGGCGCTGGAATAATCACCTAAGTTCAATTGTTAAGTTCAATTGTTACTCCTCCACAAAATTCAAATCCTTACCAAAGGTCTCCTCCATATTCCAGGCAGCTATCACAGCAATTGACATCAGGATAACTCCTGTTACCCACCCACCGGTAACATAGCTATCAAAAAGGTCTCGGGTATATTTAAACAGAAGGATGATCAGGGGCAAAGCCCCACGCACCATGTTGGGTATGCTGATCGCTGCCGTTGCCCGAAGATTGGTGCCAAATTGTTCCGCACTCATCGTAATGTAGACCACCGTAAATCCAGTTCCATAACCAAGCCCCGCACAAATCAGATAAAAAGTTGTGGCACTTCCGCCTTGTTGCAAAAAGAATAATGTGGTGAATAAGATGGTGATGGCATAAAAGATAAATAAAGCTTTCTTCCTGCTTTTTAGTCTTTGGCTCAACAGCCCAACCGAGAGATCACCAAAGGCGATGGCCATGTACTGAACCATAATGGCTTTGCCAGGATCAATGCCATTAATTCCAAACTCAACACCAAACTGATCTGAAAAAGTGACAAGCACACCGATGATGTACCAGGCCGGCAATCCAATGAGAATACATCGCAGATAACGAACAAACCTTTCTTTGTTTGTAAAGAACATGAAGAAGTTACCACGCTGCACTACCGTTGTTTTAAGCTGTGTGTACAAATTGCTTTCGCTCACTCTTACGCGAAGCACCAGTAGCACCAAACCCAGTGCACCCCCGATGTAATAGCATGTGCGCCAAAAGAAAAATTCTTTCATGAAGAATGCGGTGACGGCTCCCAGTATTCCGAAAGATGCTACCATGGCAGCGGCTACACCTCTTTTTTCTTTGGGCAGCAGTTCGCTTACTAAGGTAATTCCAGCTCCTAACTCACCTGCCAAACCAACACCTGCAATAAACCGCAATACCGCATATTGAGTTGTGTTAACTACCATGCCATTGAGAATATTAGCAATGGAATACAACAAGATGGAGCCAAACAATACACTTAGTCTTCCCTTCTTGTCACCAATGACGCCCCAGAGAATACCACCAACAAGCAAACCCAACATTTGGACGCTGATAATAAATTCGCCTTGTGAAAGTACTTCTGCTGGTGAAAGACCAAGATCGGTCAGGCTGGGCTTGCGAACAATGCCAAAGAGTAGAAGATCATACACGTCTACAAAAAAACCAAGCGCACTTACAATGACAGCAAGTTGAAAGAGGCTGGTATTTTTTTGTTGCATGGCTAAAATGGCTACTGGCTTCTAGCCGTTTAGCGGCACAAACAGCTAGAAGTTAGCGGCTAGAAACTCGAAGCTTATTAAATTGAAGTTGAGAGATGCAATTCCAGTGAGAATCTAAATCAACTTCGCATTCTCAGGATCCCAGTTAATAATCTTCTTTTCGAAGTAACTTTTGTTGGTGGCCAGTGCGGGGCCCGCAGCTCTCATGCCAAACAACGCATCCTCGCGAATGGGTTTTCCTTCGCGTATGCCTGCATAGAAATTTAAATGATGATCAAGATTAGTATCGTAACCTTGCGGTGCCTTGAATTCCATGTCTGGTTCAATTACCTCTGGTTTAGACTGGGGGTATTGAGCCTTATACCACTTTTCGTATTCCTTCTGTTGAGCTTCCGTAAAAGTTGAAAAAGAATCCCAACCACCATAGCCTGAATGCTTAGGTGTTTTGCTTCGCTGTACTTTAACGGAATTCCATCCCAACGTAATCACGCCCTCCGTTCCTACAAAACGAAGTAACTCACTGCCTTTGTTTCCATCACAAAAGTTAACGCGCATTTGAAGATTAAATGCCGGGTGTTTATCCGTGGCCGGATAATCATGAATGCTGGTAATAATATCTGGTACATCGCGGCCATCTTTCCAATATCGCAAACCACCAGTGGCATAAATTCGATTAGGTCCCTTCGCACCTGTCACCACATGAAATCCGGTGAACAAGTGAACAAATAAATCCCCCGCTATGCCCGTACCATAATCCTGATAATTTCTCCATCTAAAAAACCGGACAGGATCGTACGCTATTTTCGGTGCGTTCCCAAGAAAGTTATCCCAGTCTACTGTGCCCGCGTTGGCATCCGTTGGAATAGAATATTGCCAGGCACCATTTCCGCCCTGGCGGTCATTCCAGGCTTCCACTAGCACCAGATCACCGATTATTTTAGCGTCAAAAATTTCTTTTGCTTTTTCTGTAACGATCGAACTCGCACGCTGACTGCCCACTTGAAAAACCTTGCCAGTCTTCTTTTGGGTGGCAATCACTTCTGCTCCTTGCTCAAGTTTGTGTACCATTGGTTTTTCACAATAGACATGCTTGCCTTTGTTCATCGCATCAATAGATATACGGTCATGCCAATGATCAGAAGTTGCAATGATTACTGCATCAATATCCTTTCGATCCAACAGTTCTTTATAATTCTTTGTTGTAAAAATGTCATTGCCATACACTTCTTTTGCACGATCCAATCTTCCTGTATAGAGGTCACAAACACCTACCAATTTTACACCCGGTACTTTTAAGGATGTGCCGAGATTATTAAAACCCATAATGCCCATGCCGATAACTCCAATGTTCACCTGGTCATTCGGGCCATATGCCTTTTGTTCCGGCACCACCCAATTGAGTGTTGTGCTTTTTAATGTATCATTTGAAAGCAAAAGGGAGGGGGCGGCAGTAGTTGCCAGAGCCGTTCCCATTGCCTTCTTAATAAAACTTCTTCTGGTTGATTTTGAAGATGACATGATTGTATGGTTTAAGCGGGTTAAGATAGAATAAAAAGCAGAATTACTAAACAGTTAATGCGTGAGAGAATTGGTGATCAAAAATACAGGCATCATACTCTTGAGCTCTTTCTGAGGAATATAATTCTCATTTTATCCCCCTTTTAGGTAATTTTCTGGACTAAAATTCAATACCTCCAGTCAAGAGCCATTTTTCGGCAATCTTACCTCAAATATTACTTCAATTTTGTCTTTTCATGAATAGCACGGTTTTCGCTTGAACCTCAGGGGTTTTATTTGCGTTATTTGTATTAACAACAACCACTAATTGTATGTTACAATCACCGAAGGTAGCCATTCTTCAAAGTTTGGATGCGATGGACCAGGTGCAAATGGAAGAGGTGCTCATTTACATAAAGGGTATTCTCAGCCAGTCTGGACAAAGGCTAGATCCGAAGGCTTTCAAAAAAGAAGCCATGAAGGAAATACGCCAGGCATTGCGCAAGAGTAAGAAGGGTCTGCAACTAGCAGCCTGATTTGTCCCATCTCAAGTTCAAAAAGGTACAGTCTTTGTACCTAAAAGAATACTCTCACCCCTTTTTTATCAGTATTACCCAAACGTTATCTTGTTGTTAAGACGAGAATAGACAATAGCTCAAACTATTGCGCATTTTGGCGGTTTATGCCCGCATAGTGTTGTCGATTTTTAATTCTTTAACTTTTAGTTTAAGAATTTAAGTGAGACCTACCTCAGAATCGAAAAACGCAAACTCTAATTACATGAACTTCAAAATTGTGATGTCAGGAATGATTGGCGCGATGCTGATCTGCTCCTGTGACAAAGAATTTTATACTATGGATGATTTCGATTGGGTGCAAAAGATTGACACTCATATTCACATCAATTCTGAAAGTACGGCCTTTGCTGAACAGGCAATAACAGATAAATTTTTATTGCTTGATGTAAGTGTGGACGCTCCTGATAATCCGGACATCGGAGAACAACAGAGACTTGCCTTGCTACAGATGAAACAAAATCCGGGTACGATACAATACCTCACAGCATTTGCTGTCAAGCGTTGGGACTCTGCCCGGTGGGCTCAAGAGACCATTGAACAATTGAAATACTCTTTCGAAAAAGGAGCCTTGGGCATTAAATTGTGGAAAAACATTGGCATGGTGGATAAAGATTCGTCCGGTCATTTTATCATGATAGACAACCCGAAGTTCGATCCGGTAATTCAATACATAATTAATCAGAATAAAACAGTGATGGGGCATTTAGGTGAACCCAAGAATTGTTGGTTGCCGTTGGAACAGATGACCGTAAACAATGATCGCCAATATTTTAAGGAACATCCCCAATACCATATGTTTATTCATCCGGAATATCCTTCCTATGAGGAACAGATCAATGCACGGGATAGATTTTTAGAAAGGCATCCGGATATGCGTTTTGTTGGTGCGCACCTGGGTAGCTTAGAGTGGGATGTTGATGAACTCGCAAAACGATTGGATAGATTTCCGAACATGGCTGTTGATATGGCTGCTCGCATTCCGCATCTTCAACATCAAACCATGTTGGACAGAGAAAAAGTGAGGAATTTTTTTATCAACTATCAAGATAGATTGACGTATGGTTCTGACTCCGAGCTTTCTAACCGCTCCAGGCCAGATGAAGAAAAAAAACACTTGCACGAAACCTGGCTTGCCGATTGGAAATATTTTGTGACCGATGAATCTATGACATCCAAGTACGTTAACGGTGAATTTAAAGGACTGAAGCTGCCCAGGGAAGTTATTGATAAAATATATCGCTTTAATGCTATCCAGTGGTTTAAGATTCCAGTTTAGAAAGGCCCGATGCGATTACAAATTTCTTAAGGTTCTGAAATTCTTAAGTTCCAGATTAGTTATATCTCACATAATGCTCCCACTTCTCAATCACTTCTTTAAAATCGGCAGGAAGTTCTGAGTCGAATTGGATGAATTTTTTTGTAGTGGGATGAATAAATCCTATTGTCTTAGCATGCAAGGCTTGCCGTGGAATGATCTTAAAACAATTATCAACAAACTGTTTGTACTTGCTGAAGATTGTTCCCTTTAATGCTTCATTACCTCCATACATCGCATCGTTGAAAACCGGGTGGCCAATGTATTTCATGTGCGCACGTATCTGGTGCGTACGGCCTGTTTCAAGCTTACATTCGATGAGTGAAACATAACGCAGGTCTTGCAAAAGTTTGTAATGGGTAATCGCATGCCTTCCAAAATCACCTTTCGGAAAAGCGGTGGTCACTCTTCGGTCTTTTAGGCTACGCCCCACGTTTACATTGATGGTTCCTTGTGGCGGATCTGGCATTCCCCACACAATAGCGTTGTACGTGCGCTCAATGCTATGATCAAAGAATTGTTTGGCCAACCCAATCATAGCCACTTCTGATTTTGCTATCACCAAAAGCCCTGATGTGTCCTTATCAATCCGGTGAACTAAGCCCGGTCTACCCTCATTGCCCTTCATCTGAGGAAGGTTTTGAAAATGGTATGTCAGCGCATTCACTAAAGTGCCGGTCCAGTTTTGAAACGCAGGGTGCACCACCATGCCGGCTGGCTTGTTGATCACCATCAGATGTTCATCTTCAAATACAATGTTGAGTGGAATGTTTTCCGGTTTAACATCTGTGTCGCGCGGTGGCTCTGGCATGGCAACAACAACCACATCGTTAGGATGGACTTTATAGCTCGGCTTAATCGGTTGATCATTCACCTTCACAAAGCTATTGTGAATGCCCGCCTGAATTTTAGTGCGTGTTACATTGGGCAAGCGATCCATCAAAAACTTGTCAATGCGCACAAGGCTTTGGCCAGCATCGGCTACAATGCGGTAATGCTCGAAGAGTTCATCGTCTTGTTCTTCTACAAAATCTTCTTCGCTGCTCATCGTTTCGTTTGGTTAAACCACATTGTATATAAAAGGAAATGTCCTGCACCTTGCGATGCAGGACACTTCTTTATTTCTTTAAAGATTAAAATTTTACTTCTGGTGCTTTTTCAGAACCCGCTGCTGCTTCAAAAAATGCTTTTTCCTTGTACCCTCCAATCATGGCCACCAGGTTTCCAGGAAAACCAATAACGGCAAGGTTGTAAGTTCCAACTGCATCGTTAAACCTTTTGCGTGAAACTGATATTCGATTTTCTGTTCCTTCCAACTGCGCTTGTAAATCAAGGAAGTTTTGATTCGCTTTTAAATCCGGATAGCGCTCAGAAATCACCATCAATCTTCCAAGAGCCGAGCTAATTCCACTTTGAGCTTGTTGAAATTCCTGAAGTTTTTCAGGTGTTAGATTGGCCGGATCAACTTTAACCTGCGTGGCACTGGCGCGTGCCTGAATGACATCTGTAAGGGTTTTCTGTTCGAAGTTGGCATATCCTTTAACAGTGTTTACCAGATTAGGAATAAGATCTGACCTGCGCTGATAATCTGACTCCACATCTCCCCATGTCTTTTTCACTGCCTGATCCTTGCCCACAATGCCATTATACTTGCTAACGGCCCAGATCACAACAATTCCAAGAATAATCCAGGGTATAAATTTCTTAAAGCTTTCCATAATTAGGTGTTTGTTTTGACTCAAAGGTAAAACCAAACATGCGGATCGCCAACTTTCTTTTAAACCGCAAATTGCCTTGGTTGAGAAGAAGATTAGCCAGTAGCCACAAGCCTTTTAAATTAATACACCAAACTCTTCTCTTTTAGAAACTCTGCAATCTGTATCGCATTTGTAGCCGCTCCTTTTCTCAAATTGTCAGACACAATCCACATGTTGAGCGTCTTGGGTTGAGATTCATCTCTGCGCATGCGGCCAACAAATACCTCGTCTTTTCCATGAGCGTTAATGGGCATTGGATAGATGTTATTTTTAACATCATCCTGCACAATAACACCCGGTGTGTTTTCCAAAATCAGTCTTACTTCTTTTAAATCAAAATCATTATAAAACTCTGCGTTCACGGCTTCAGAGTGTCCACCAATTGTTGGAACACGCACGGTAGTCGCAGTAACACCGATGGTCTGATCCCCAAGAATTTTTCTGGTCTCATACACCATTTTCATTTCCTCCTTTGTATATCCATTGGGGGTGAACACATCAATATGTGGAAGTGCATTCATATCAATAGGATGAGGATAGACTTTAGGCCCGTCTATTCCCTTGCGCTCGTTCATCAACTGCACAACGGCTTCTTTACCTGTGCCCGTTACAGACTGATAAGTAGAGACAACAATTCGCTTGAGTTTATATTTGTTATGTAGCGGAGCAAGCGCCATCACCATTTGAATAGTTGAGCAGTTTGGATTGGCAATGATGCGATCTTCTGCCGTCAGCTCACTCCCGTTGATTTCGGGTACAACCAGTTTTTTTTCAGGATCCATCCTCCAGGCCGAAGAGTTATCTATTACAGTAGTGCCCATCTCTGCAAACCGCGGTGCCCATTCCAAGGAGATGCCTCCACCAGCTGAGAAAATGGCAATATCCGGAGCAAGCTTAACTGCCTCCTCCATACTTTTTATGGGGTACGATTTACCTTTATAGATTATTTCCTTTCCAACATTTTTGATGGATGCAACCAAATACAATTCATCAAACTGAAAATTTCTTTCTTCCAGCACCTTCAATATCTCTTGTCCAACAAGCCCCGTTGCGCCTACTACTGCTAATTTCATTGTGTTATTAAATTTAGAATATCAAAAATAGTATATTGGAAAACACCATGAGAAAGTTTTTTGCTCTTGTCCTGCTTTTTTTTGTTGCTAACGTTTGTGTGGCACAACTTATCGACAATTTTTCTGATGGAAATTTCACAGCCAACCCGGTTTGGTCTGGCACTAATACTCATTTTGTTGTGAATAGTTCTTTTCAGATGCAGCTAAATAACACAGTTGCCGGCACCTCTTACCTATCTACTCCGTACAACATAACAGACTTGTCGCTATTCAATACTGAATGGCAGGTTTATGCAAAGCAGACATTCTCTCCTTCGGGCTCTAACTTTGGAAGGGTCTATTTGGTAAGTGACCAGACTGATCTAGCCCAGCCTCTTAATGGTTATTACTTACAATTTGGCGAAGCCGGCTCGTTAGATGCTGTAGAATTATTCCGTCAATCCGGAACGACAAGAGTATCTATTTGCCGTGCCATAAATGGGGCAATTGCTTCATCCTTTGCAATACGAGTTAAAGTCTTGCGCAGCAGTGCCGGCCTCTGGCAGTTGTATGTTGACTACACCGGAGGCAGCAATTTTGTTTTGGAAGCTTCCGGAACAGATGCTACTCACAAGACATCATCCTCTGCAGGAATTGCATGTGTGTACACCTTGATTAATGCTAACAAGTTTTACTTCGATGATTTTCTAATTGTCAACACCCTCATCCCGGATACTACTTTGCCCATCTTACAAAACATCACTATTGTCAGTTCCTCAACGATAGATTTACTTTTTTCGGAACCCCTTGATCTGACACTTGCTAATACAGTTTCCAATTATTCCGTCAATCAAAATGTTGGAAATCCTTCTGCGGCCGCGCTTCAAGGTGACAATAAAACCGTAAGACTAGTTTTTACAAATCCATTTAAGAATGGATATCAACATCAACTTTCTGTATCGGGTGTAAAAGATTTAAGTGGAAATGAAATTATGTCTACCACACAAAACTTTTTATATTTTGTGTCAACTCCAGCTCAAGCCAAAGACATTATCATCAACGAATTTCTTGCTGATCCAAGTCCGATCATTGGTTTGCCCGATCAGGAGTTTGTTGAGATTTATAACCGAAGCAATAATCCCATTGATTTGGCCGGCTGGAAATTAACTGACCGAAGCTCAACTGCAACGTTGGCGGCCCAAATCATCTTACCACAGGAATATTGGATCATCACTTCATCCTCAGCGGCAGCATTATTTTCCCCCACTGGCAAAACGCTTGGAGTTTCTAATTTTCCAACACTAAATAACAGTGGCGATAAAATTATACTGATTGATCCTACTGGCTTGAAAGTAGATTCACTCACCTACAATCTGAAATGGTATAATGATGCAGATAAACAACAAGGCGGGTGGACGCTTGAATTATTAAATCAAGATACTTTGCGTTATGATTCTGCAAACTGGTTAGCATCCATTGATGCTAGTGGTGGGACACCCGGTAAGAAAAACTCTCAGTTTGGAAAGAATTTTGATCAAACTCCGCCAACTTTAGTAAGTATTTCAGTTATCAATCAAAATCAATTGCAGCTATTGTTCAACGAAAAACTTGAGCAATCATCTGCTAATGCATTAACAAATTATACGGCTAATAATCAACTTGGAAATCCTCAAAGTACTGCACTGTCTGTGGATAAAAAGACGGTCACCCTTACCTTTCTGCGTGCCTTTAAAAATGGCGTGACCAATTCGCTAATCATCTCAGGCATTTCAGATTTGTCGGGCAACATGATTAAGAATATTCAAGAAGATTTTCTGTATTTCCTGGCACAGCCAATAAACCCAAAAGACATACTCATTACGGAAATAATGGCCGATCCGGCTCCTGTCGTGGGTTTGCCCGAAGCAGAATACATCGAACTCTTTAACCGGTCGTTAAACCCAATTGACCTTTTGAATTGGACACTGACAGACGGCAGTTCAGTTGCAAAATTTCCATCCAAAATTATTCAACCGAACGAATATTGGATTGTTCATTCGTCAGCGTCAACACATTTCAACTCCTTTCCAAATCGAATTGCCCTTGCCTCATTTCCATCATTAAACAACAGCAGCGATTCCATTGTCCTTAAAAGTCCGGCATCAGTTGCCATTGACTCCGTTGCCTATTCTTATTCCTGGTATCGCAATTCAGAAAAAGAAGAGGGCGGTTGGTCATTGGAAATAATTGACCCACAAAATATCTGTGGCGAGGAAAATAATTGGACTGCATCGGAAGACGCAAAAGGAGGATCACCAGGAAAACAGAATTCAGTTAATGCAAATAAGCCAGATTTATTGGGACCAAAGCTCATTTCCGTGATTGTACTTCAAACCAATCAATTGCTTTTGAGATTTGATGAAAAGTTAGAAAAACAGATTTCGCCAACTTCATTCATGTTAATTCCAAATGCAACCGTGTCGGGAGCTTTTTTTAAAGACAAGGCCTTGAAGGAAATAAAACTTGTGTTAGCGCAAGAACTCTCTAGCCGGCAACTCTATTCCATCACTATCAAAAACTTACGCGACTGCAATGGTAATTTAATTCAGGAAGAATTCAGCACACTTCAATTTGCATTGCCAGAAGCAGCCGATAGTTTGGATATTTTAATCAATGAAATCTTATTCAATCCGAGGCCGAATGGAGTAGATTTTGTGGAGATCTACAACAACTCTCCCAAATATATTAACCTAAAAAACTGGAAGCTGGCAAACAGTGAAAATGGCATTCTAAAAAACTCGGAAGACATAGCAAGGGAGAATTTTATTCTTTCTCCTTTTACGTATTTGGCATTTGCAGAAACTCCTGATATTGTAAAAGATAATTACCCAAATAATACGACAGGAAATTTTTTAAAAAGTAATATGCCCTCCTTTCCGGATGATGAAGGTTCGGTTGCGATTGTGAACAACAAAGGGGAAATTATGGATCAATTTTTATATTCCAAAAATCTTCATTCCCCTTTGATTAAAGATGATGAGGGCGTTTCATTGGAAAGGATTTCTATTAAACATCCCACGCAAGATGAAAGCAATTGGAAATCGACCGGCTCCATTTCAGGATTCGCAACGCCCGGATATTTAAATTCCAACGCCCGCCCTGAAACAGCAATTGACGAAAGCAGTGTGGTGATTGAACCCGAAGTTTTTAGTCCAGATTCAGGTATAGCGTTTGCTAAAATTAATTTTCGCTTTGATCAAAGTAGCTTTATAGCAAATGTAAAAATCTTCGATCAGCAGGGGCGACTCATTAAAACGATAGCCAACAATGAAACGCTACCCTATGAAGGTTTCTTTCGCTGGGATGGCGATCGCGAAGATGGTAGCAAGGCGCGCTTCGGCTATTATGTCGTGTGGTTTGAAGTTTTTGATCCCAGTGGATTTATAAAAACTTTTCGAAAAAGAGTGGTTGTGGCGGGGGATTAAATTTCTTTGAAATCAAGAGAGCAACACTTCTGCAGGTATCCCAAGTTCACGATGAAAGATTCGGGCAAGCTCCAAGGTAAGGGGTTTTTTCTTACTAAGAATAGATGAGATATAACCCTTACTACCGATTTTCCCTACTAAATCTTTACTCTTGACCCCCATTTCTTCCATTTTCAATTTAATTGCATCTATAGGATCGGGGGTTGGAATTTGGTAATTCTTATCCTCAAACTCTTTGATAAGTAAAAGTACCACCTGCAGGTTCTCACCGTCTGGTGAATTGCGCTTAACCTTTTTTTCAAATTGTTTATCTACCCACTCGAGGTAGGTTTCATATTCCTTATTGGTTTTGATAGGTTTTAGTTTCATTTTCTCTTGAATTGAACTCTTTTCACATCAATTTTATCATACTCAGCATAAGATCCAAACCATTTGATTTGGATGGTCTTATAATCAAAAACCATTCTTACCACTAGTCTAAATTTATTTCCAGTTATGTTAAATACTAAGCGGTCATCACCCACTAAACTTGCGTTTGGATATACCTTCTTTAGCTCATTGAAACTTTTGAATTCCTGGGTTATTATCTCATGATACCACTCCTGCAAAGGAGAAGAAGCTTCTGGATATCGTTAACAAAAATCGAGCAATGTTTTCCTTGCTATGATATTGAACACCATACAAAAAAACGAAAGTTTTCCATTGGAAAACTACTTCAGCCCGTGAATCTGAATAAATATTGTGATTCACAGAAGGCATAGCCAGTTCAAAACTCCCTTCCATGTGTTTTACTAATCAAAAAATTAGCTACTGGCTTTGCATGCAAGGCAAGGTTAACGGCAACATTAGAAGCCCATTCACTTCCAAAGAGCCGTTGGATTTGGCGGCCTGTCCAAAGTCTACTCGCAAACTGGTTTGTCCAGGCTTTTATATAGTCTGCTTCTAATTGAGCGCGTCCGTATTTTTCTTCTTTACAAAACTTCGTTGCAAGCTCACTTAAAATTTTTGAGGCATGAATAGCCATGGCCATACCGTTGCCACAAAGCGGAGTAATCATGCCTGCCGAATCACCCGCCATAAGGATATGATCTTCCACTGGGCTTTTCGTCTCAAATGAAATCTCATTAATGGTTTCAGGCTTTTCAAAAAGAAATGTTGAGTTTTTGAAAATGGTTTTCAAAAAGGGATTTCGGAAGAGTATATGCTCCTCCATCTCTTTTATGGTATGACATTTTTTTAAATTGTCGTTGTGTGAGAGATAACATAAATTAGTCTTGCCATCCTCCACATTACTGATGCCACAATATCCTCCTTTAAAATTATGCAATGCTATAAGATCGCGCGGATGGCTGGTTTGTATGTGATATTTAACACCAAGATAAGGCGAACGTTTTTTAATAAAACTTCTTTTCAACTGTACATCCAATTTTGATCGTTTACCAAAAGATCCTATTACCAAATCAGCCTTAAACATTTTTCCTGCTGCCTGCAATTCAAAACCATCACCCTTAAAATTCACGTGCTCTACTTCCGTGTTAGTGTGGAAGACTACACCTTCTCTTTTTGCTTTCTCAAA
Source organism: Bacteroidia bacterium (assembly GCA_031419815.1). Lineage (GTDB taxonomy): Bacteria > Bacteroidota > Bacteroidia > Cytophagales > Cyclobacteriaceae > ELB16-189. The sequence goes on along the minus strand of JANOLM010000268.1, from coordinate 6,663 downwards.
TAGAAAAGCGTCAAAATTATACCGGCTTATTCCAAAGCCACCCAGATCTAATGGCAGTATGACAGATTTTCCATTAACAGATGTGAGCTGTAATCGCTTTATCTGCGGTGGGTTGAATTGATCCGGATAAGCAGAAAGTGACCTTAGGAAGGATAGCGTTTCTAGCGAAATATATTCCCCACAAACCCGGTGAAAAGGATAATTCTTTTTTTCAAAAACTTCCACTTCTATTCCAGCCCGCGCTAATTGCAAACTGGCCAGCAACCCGGACAACCCTCCTCCTATAATGTTGACCTTTTTCAAATTCAAAGTTTAATTACATTCTAACCCTAAAACATCACCCGTTTGAAGGGATTCTGCTTCATTTTTGTTGATATGTTGACAGATTGTTCACAGAAATGAATCTAACTACAACCCATTTCACGTTTACAAAAATATAGTTTGGAAAAGGTTACTTAACGTAAACTTTTTCATAAAAAGTAAGTTCTAATGTAGTGGTTTAGTTGAAAATGGAAAAAGAAGCAAAATTGTTGGCGCTTGAAAAATTGAAGGTGTTGGTTGTAGGCAATAATCCAATTGAGCTAGGGCGCGTATTTGATACACTTCATAAAATACGCGGCATCGGGATAATTACTGAAATTGCTTTTGATCTTAAATCAACTTTAGAAAGACTAGTTCGCTTCAGCCCTCATTATATCTTAATTGATGATAATATTGGGAAGTTGGAATTGAAGAATGCCGTGCGTGCCCTCCTTAATGAACGCAAGACAAAAGACGTGCCCATCACTATACTGAAAAGTTCAAACTATGCGGAAGCTATCAATAGCGGAGTAATGAACTACGTTTTGAAAGAAAACCTGACAGGTGAATCCCTTCATACAGCTTTGAAAAATTCCTTGAAATTCAGAAAGACTCAGCTTTATTTACTTAACGCATACAAAAAAAGAAAAGGGCAGATGAAGCGTCTTCTCAGAAAAGAGGATTCTTTTTAGATTGGATTTTCCAACAGAAACTCCATCTTCAATATTCTTCCCTCTCGTTCAAGTTGAAGTGAAATCCTTTTTCCCGGTTTTGAATTGAGAAGTGCGTTTACATTATTCAACTCAAATCCACCAGACGATATCCCATTTATCTTAAGGATAACATCTCCAGGAAGTATACCGGCTTTCTCAGCGGCAGAATTAGAACGAACATCTGTGATCTTAAATTTTCTCAGGTTCACTCCCTCAGCTTTTAAGGTAAGACCACTCTGATTAAAATAAAATTTCTTCTTGAAAGAAGAGTTTTTTTTGAAGTAGATTTTCTCGTAAGGCAAATTAAAAATAACTGTAAACCGGCTAAGGATTTCACCACCAAGGGCTCCATTACGAAAAACGGCTCGATTATTTTTTAAGCTATCCATGTAACTGTTTGGATCAGGAAAATTTGTGATGACTTCGGGAATTTTATACTTACCCAACTCAAGTGAACCAATTCTCCCAATTTGCCCTGTAATAACACCACCAAGCCCTCTCCCAATAATACTGTTGATGTGTTTTGGTGGTACCTTAATAGTAGGACCTGAGCTGGGTTCGAGTATAAGTCCATGGCTCGCACCGGTATCAATCAATAATTTTACAATCGATTTTGTAGAATCATTAATTTGAATTTTAACCTCAACATATGGTTTTGTGTCTTCTACCTTTATAGGTAACATTTCAAACTTTCTTTTCCGAATGAATTTATCTGTGCTTTGAATCACCAGGACTTTGCGTTCATAATCTATTTTGATAATGAAACGGCTGAATAATTCATATCCTAAAATTCCATGTACATCGGTGCCTAGATAATTTCTGAGTTCCAAATAATCTTTATCCAGCACTAAAAGAGCATGGCCTTGGCCATGTACTCCTGGTAAATCAAGCGTAACGTTATTCGTTATATAAGCATCCACAACTTTAACCCCGCCAGGACCTGCAATAGAATATTTTCTGGAGTAAGGAAGGTTTAAAATGTCGCTAAATGTTTTCTCTGTTAGGATGGCTGTTCTCACACCAGTGTCGAGAATAAATTTTAACGGGATCTGTCGGTTTAGAACTATCGGAACAATGACTAGATTATTTTGAATCTCGATGGGTATTTCAACCCGGCTTTTTCCTTGAGTTAGTGCAAACCCTAAAACCTCCTGAGCCTTTGAGTAAAAGGGGATAGCGGCAAAAAAATACAGCGCAAAAAGCTTTTTAAGCATGCCCCTAAATTTTTTCAAGCTATATAATTTTTTAGCAATGAATGCGTGCTCAACCGTCAATTACCCCTAATGAGGTGAGAAGCTTACGCGGTGCTTCGTGGATTTTTAATTCAGTGAAGTTTTCTTCTTTTAAAAAACCCGAATCGACCATATGTTTCATTTGATTAATCAGCGGATCAAAAAAGGAATTGATATTCAGCAGTCCAACGGATTGATGAATTAGTTTTAATTGTTTCCAGGTAAGAATCTCAGCCAGTTCATCCAATGTTCCCCATCCCCCTGGCAGAGCAATAAAGGCATCGGCCAGATCGACCATGCGCTTTTTGCGCTCGTGCATACTCCCCACTATTTCCAAACGGGTGATGCCGTGATGGCCTACTTCCTGCCGCACCAAAAAGTCCGGGATAATGCCAATCACATTGCCTTTGTTTCTTAGAACCTCGTTCGCCAGTATCCCCATCAGGCCTATGTTACCCCCTCCGTAAACCAGCGTAGTATCTGTTTGACAAAATAACTCCGCCAGTTCTTTTGCCGCAGCGGCATAAACAGGATCGTGCCCAACGCCTGATCCGCAAAAGACGCAAACATTCATTGGCTTGCCGAGACTTAGTGCTTAATATCGTGCTCGTTGTCGCTTACTGTCTTGTTAGGAAAGAGCCAAACAGATACAATGGCCAATACAAAAAGGGCGATTACCACTCCAAAAACGATCATAATTTTTAGGTTAATTATAGTGTAAATGTATAAACCAATTTATAAAAAACAGATCAAGCCTGGATATATGCAAACATAAAGTTCATTCCTCTGTTAGACGGGCTTGAGTTGTTCTAAAACATCTTCGATTTGTAATATATGCAAACGAATGTAAAAAATTTAAAACTCGCAACCATTTTACTTTGTGAACAGTTTAACCAAATGAACGTTCTTAAAATCCTTGCTTTTGATCACCTCAGCAGTACAATGCTAGTGCTTTATCCATCCCTAAGTAAGGTTATGGAAGAGTGGGTCAAAGAAGTTTTTATAGATGCTTGTGCTTTTTAGATTTCAACCATGAAAAAATTCTTAATCACCCTTGGAGTCCTGATTTTGCTGATTATTGGTGCCTGGGTGGCTTATCGCCAAAATACAAAATCACATAGCCCCGAAGCGGATCTGAATTATAATGTTAGTGGTCTTACTATCCGCATCTTCTACAACAGACCTTTTAAGAAAGGTCGGGAAATCTTTGGCGGCCTTGTCCCATTTGGAAAAGTATGGCGCACGGGTGCTAACGAGGCCACTGTTTTTGAAACTAACAAAGACTTGGTCATTAAAGGCAAAACCCTTAAAGCCGGCAAATACTCACTCTGGTCGATACCAGACAAGCAAAGCTGGAGGGTAATCTTTAACTCAGAGTACGGTCAATGGGGAATTAACTTTGATGGCGAAGCCAACAGAAACTCTCAAAATGATGTGTTGGCTGTTGATGCCCCGGTTTTGATACAAGAAAAAGAGTTTGAACAATTCACCATTTCAGTTGAAAAAGGAGGAGAAGAACAAGAACTCATTTTTATCTGGGATAAGACCTTGGTCTCAATTCCATTTACTGTCTCACGGTAACTTTAACTTTTGTTCTTCTGTTTTCGGGCATTGCTTCCGTGACTGCTTTGAAAGTAGTGGACAGATTACCTTCTGCCACACCCTGACTGATTAAATAATTTTTTATCGATTGAGTTTGCTGCTCTGTGCGGTTATTGTGATAGGTAACTTTTACAACAACAGAATCACGTATTGCTGTTGTCACTGAATCGATAGCTGTCGCAAGTGAGTCCATTGCGGTAGTCTTGGAATGTATCGTATATATTACCGGGATATGTGTTGTGTCCGCTTGAATCTCAGTGAGGTCCGGATTCGATTGAAGTGAATCTTGTTGCAATCCGATCAACACTACTTCAATATTAAACTTGTAAGCAGGATTTCCTTTTATTAAGCGCACCAACCTTCTCAATTCCTGAGTAGAACTTGGCGCGATAGTTTTGGCATATGGCTTAAATGAAACTCCTGGCAATTCAATTTCATCCTCCACAGAAATCTTTTTCAAGTTCACATTAATTTTCTCTAAGGCCGACAGCTTTTCACCTGTCACGTCAAACTGCTTGGAATAGAAAGTATAGTTATCCTGCTCCGGCTCTATTGATAAATCGTAAACCCCTCCCTCCTTCATGTACACAACAAAAGAACCATCTTTTATCGGCCGCCCATTATAAACGCGACTTTGATCTTTTTGATTAAATACCGAGATGTAGGCGGTTGACGGGTTTTCCAGTCCATAAATTTTTCCCTCCAGTTTCATCAATCCCCTTGGCTTTTGGTCAGGTGGAAAAAGCAATTCAATGATTTCTGATTTCTTTTGACCAAGGGCGTCCTTCATTAAATAACGACCCAAAGATGAGGCGCTCACATATTGATCATCGGTAGCTGTGTTAGCAAAATCAATGGCAACGGGTGCACTCCATTGTGTTCCGTTCAGGCGGCTCATATACAAATCCATTCCACCTTTATTGCGAGAAAATTTGTTGGACGAAAAAATGAGCGTTTCGCTATCTCCCATGATGCGGGGCGTTTGCGAATTACCTGTGTTTATAGCTGCGGGAAGCTCCAGAGGTTCCTCCCATTGACCGGTGGGCTTTTTCTTCACCACCATAAGTTTACAATTGTCAGCTTTATTGACATCCATTTTTTCGCAGCGCATAAAATATAGCGTGTTCCCATCTACTGTCACCGATGGGCAACCGTCATGTAACTTGGAGTTGATGGGAGTGCCCGGATTTACGGGTTCCGACCAGATCGCTCCTTTTAATTCACTGATGAGAATGTCAAACCCACCAATGCCGCCAAACTTTTGGTTGGTCAGATAAAGAACCTTTCCATCCGCATTGAGAGCAAAGCCTTTGAGAAAATTAAGCTTTGCATTACTAATAGTTTTTGACATCATAGCAGGATCTTTCCAATTCACTCCATCTTTGGAAGTGAACTTCATGGTAAGCATATTATCCTCAGAATAGTCTGAAATGAAAACCATGGAATTACCATCCATGCTAATAAAAGGGGCGGAGACATTGATGGCTGGGTGATTGATGTTGCCTGGCAACTTCCTTATTTTTGCTTGCCCAAACGATTGTTTGCAACAAACAACAATTGCAATCATCAAAAATACATGTTTCATACGCCTGGGATTTGACTATAAAAGTATCGAAAAAATAGTATGGTTGGTCTTGCAAAATAGTGGCCAGGTTAAATGAATGTTTGCGTTCCAGATTGTAATTTTAGAAACCTAAATCGTGTTTAAGAATGATTCAAGTTATTCCATCCATTGCCATACGTAAAGGCGCTGTTGTTAAGATGAGAAAGGGTGATCCATCAAGTGAGAAAGCCTATGACGAAAATCCATTGGATCTTGCCAAACGTTTTGAAGATCATGGGATTGAAATTGTACACTTAGTGGATTTGGACGGAGCAGAAAACGGCAGTCCAACAAACTATCATGTACTTGAGGCTATTGCGGGCCACACGGACTTAAAAGTAGATTTTACTGGTGGCATTCAAACTGATGGTGACATTGGGAAAGCTTATGAGTTTGGTGCCGACTATATCACTGCATCCAGCATAGCGGTAACAGACCCTGAACTATTTGCGTCCTGGATAATTTCTTACGGAAGGGAAAAAATGACATTGGGTGCGGATGTCACCGACATTCAATCGAAAAATATCGCCATACGCGGATGGCAAAAAAAAACAGAGATCAATCTCTTCGATCATCTTCAATATTTCTACGATCGCGGCTTAAAGTATGTGAAGTCCACCGACATCTCGAGAGATGGAGTGCTGGAAGGGCCCGCCTTTTCATTCTATCAGGAAATCATTGATCAATTTCCTGAACTTAAGATTCTCGCCAGTGGGGGTGTGCGCGGAGTAGACGACATCAAACGCCTTAACGACATGGGAATTTTTGCCGTGATTTTTGGCAAAGCCTATTATGAAGGTATTCTAAAATTGAAAGACCTCGAACAATTTCTTGTTAAACCCAAGGTTTGATTTGTTTATCTATTGGTCAAGTCTTTCGATGGGATGGAGAATTGTCTGACTGCTGTTTTTAAAGTTTTAATCGTCTGACAACTAATAATTATAAGTTGGCAGTAATAGGGCCCGGACAATTTGGTCATCTAACGGGTGACACTCTACTAACAAAGATTTCCCACGCAGACAAGTGAACGGCTTCGTGACAACTTGGACTTTGAAAAAACAAATAACGTTTGGACAAATGAGAAAAGTAATGTTCAACCCAGAGTTTATCCAGCATTAAGCGGGGCATTTTTAAAAAGATTCCCTCCGAAAATCTCCTCCCATTTGGCACATGACAAGCCACTCATTCCGACCCTCAATCCAAAGCAAAGGCA
>JANOLM010000267.1:0-3339 GCA_031419815.1 Bacteroidia bacterium | reverse complement strand
GCCCAAGGCAAGACCCGAAATGTTGATCATGGAAAAGGCTTTGTTCCTGAACATGACACGCCATGCGACTTTGAAATAGTTGGAAATCATATACAATGAATTTAAGTCTATGGATGGATTATTTCGAAGTAAAATGCCCGGCCTGAAAAACCGAAGTACATTCCATAGTAACCTTCTCTTGGCCTTTCGTTCTCCGGATAGCTTTGCATCTTTTTCAAATTTCTGAATCAGGTCGCCTTCAATTTCCTCAAGAAGATTCTGTGGACAAAAGCTGCGGAGGAGGCGTATAGGAAATGGGGCTCTTTCTTTCATCTGCAATTCGTTATATTTGATGTATGAAAACAATAACTTTAGAAGCACCCGATGACCTGGCCGATGGTTTTGATAAACTTAGCGCAGAAGACAAAAAGGGATTGAGCGAAATGATCCGCATTTTGATGGAGGACAAAAGAACACTAAGGCAAGTAATGGACGACATAAGTGAATATGCCCAGAAACAAGGCATGACACCAGAATTACTTGAACAACTTCTGAAGGAAAAATAATTGAATTTTATTATTGACACCAACGTCCTGATTAGTGCTGCCCTATTCAAAATATCTTTGCAGGACAAAGTGTTTGACAAGGCACGTAGTTTGGGAACTATTGTTTGTTCCGATTTGACATATGCAGAACTAAAGGAAGTCATCAATAGGCACAAATTTGACAAATATTTTAAAGCTGGCGATCGCAGTAAATTCTTAGCACGATTCGTGGCAGAAACAATATTTATAAATGTGTCACATCGGGTTTCAAAATGCCAGGATCCAAAAGATGATATGTTCCTTGAGCTCGCTTTGTCAGCCAATGCAAATTGTATCATCACGGGTGATCCCGATTTGTTAGCGCTCCACCCTTTTGAAAACATCCCCATCATTTCGCCTAAAGAGTTTTTAGAGAAGTATTCATAATACTTGAAGAAATTTTGAAAGATATAATTGTTGCCATTCATCATTCCTGAATTATTCATAACGCAAACTATCTACCGGGTTTTTCCTCGCAGCCCGAATAGATTGGAAAATGACTGTGCACACTCCGATGGTAATCAGGATAAGTAACGGGACTATGAACAACATGAGTGTGATGTCGACTCTGTACGAGTACTGTTCAAGCCACCACGTAACCAGATAATAGCTAATAGGGATGCCAACTAATGCGGATAAGCCAATTGGAACCATAAAGTTCTGACAAAGTTCTTTCGTGATACCGACCACACTTGCTCCAAGTATTTTTTTTATCCCTATTTCTTTTGTTTTCCTGTAAATCGTATAAGCGGAAAGTGAGAACAGTCCAAGGCAAGCAATGCTGATTGCCATGCTCGAAAATAAACTGATACTTCTGCTCATTAGAACATCGGCTTGGTATTGTCGATTGAAGAATTCGTCCAGAAAGAAATATTGAAACGGCTTATCTGGAAATTGAGACTTCCATATTTTTCTAAACGTTTCAATTTGCTCTGGGATCTTGCCAATTGTCAAGGATATGGTTAAAAACTTTGTGTAACCTTCACCGGTAATGTATAAGGATGGACTTAAAGCTTCATGAAGCCCTGTCTCATGGAAAGACTCGACAACACCAATTATTTCACGATCGCGGAACATGACCACTTTTTTTCCAAGGGCTTCTTCCGGTGTGCTAAAACCAAGTTGCCGGGCAGCCTCTGCATTAAGGATAATGGATGATTCGTTACTGGTTGATGAGAAGTAATTTCTTCCCGCTAGTAGCCGAAGGTCGAACGTCTTAATAAAGTCTTCGTCCACCCTTGTTAGGTTGGCTCTGATGACTACATCATTGTCTCTGCCAGACAATTGTGTACTTCCTCGCCATTCGTTTTTTCTCCCTGGTATGCTCGATGAAATGGTTGAAGATTTATAAAAAGGATATCTCATCAATTCATTCTTTACGGACTTAATTTTTTGATTAAACTAAGAGTCACTTTCATCGCCATGACCTGGCAGTATTTTGATAACCAATTTTTGTTCAATACCGAAACCAAGATCTTTTGTTTGCATGAAATTGATTTGTTCAAACATTACATAAGTGCCAACAATTAAAATCAAAGAAATGGTAAACTGAACAGTAACCAGACTCCATTGATAACGCGATTTTCTTTCCCTTACGGTTAACCCTTTAAGCGCTTCGAAGACTTTGAACCGAGTAAGGATAAAGGCGGGATAAAAGCCGGAGATAATGGAAACGGATAAAATAAAAGACGAGATGATTATCCAAAATATACCTTGGGAAAGTAGAGATAGCGAAATATGTGAGTTGAATAGTTCATTGAAAGAAGGGTAGAGTAGCCAAGCAGCCAACAGACCAATTACCGCAGCAGTAGAGTTTAACAGCAGTGACTCACAAAGAAACTGCGCTGATAACTGTTTCCCTGTTGATCCAATTGTTTTTCTGATACCTACCTCCTTAATTCGTTCCAACGATCGGGATGTATTAAGATTCACATGGTTAGAGACAGCAATGAAAATAATGAACCCAACAACTATCAGTAAAGCATATACAATATTTCGGTTGCCATTGGCTTGCATTTCACCATCCAGATGCGAATCAAGATGAATGGTTTCCAAAGGTTGCAGTTCAAATTGAGAGCTTGAACCAGAATGACCTTTATAGTAATCACCTAAATAAGACTGAGCAAATTCTGGAAATCTATTTGTTAAGTTTTTTACGTTCGTTCCTTCTTTTAATAGAACATAATTATAAAAACCATCCCAGGTAAACCGGCTCCGATCCCCATAGACAGTAAACCACGACAACAAAACATCGAACTTGAAATGACTGTTTGCTGGCAAATCATTAAAAACACCCGTGACAATAACATCATCACCTGCATTTCCTCTCAACGTTTGCCCTACTACATCCAGTTCTCCAAAATATCGCAGAGCAGCCGAGCGCGATAAAATAATCTTGTCGGCTCCTGACAACGCTGTTGTTGGATTTCCATGAATGAATTTAAGATCAAAGATTTTGCAAAACGAACTATCTGCTAAGTAGGCATCAGGCTCTGAAAAACTTCTTGTTTCACCTGATTTAGTTGTTGCAGTGAAAACAGGCTCTATATTCAAACTCACCGGGAACAAGCGAGCTACTTGTTCTACTTCCGGAAAATAATCTTTCATGGCCATTCCAACCTCTGGAAAGCTCATTGCCTTTTTGTAGAGCAATGCCCCGTTTACAATTCTGTTGTGTTGCAATCGATAAATGCTTTTATGTTTTGAAAAGAACCGATCGTAGCTTAATTCAAATCCCGCATAGTCCGCTATTAAAATGGATGCAGCAATACTGACG
>JANOLM010000266.1:0-3124 GCA_031419815.1 Bacteroidia bacterium | reverse complement strand
AATGCTACATGACGGTCTTTAAATTTTTGGTGGTGTTTTTCCGTAAGTACTGGGGCGAATGCATCTAAATAATGTTGGAATTGTTCAATGGTGGGTGTAAAGTATTGAACACAATACGACACCGAGCCTTCATCCTCATGGGTTAAAACTTTGTAGATTTTAGAATCGACAAATACGCCTGTTCCCATCATATCAGGAATGTAGGTTTCCCTTATCCAGATGAGCCAATCCTGCTCAATCTCTTTATCAATTCCAATAGTCTCGTTATACAAAAGCATGCAGTAAATCTAATGAGAAAGAATAGATTTTAGATAATGATTCTGAATTTTAGAAACAGAGGTTGATTGAAAATCATAAATCCAAATTCACTGCCATTACTACTTCGCTCCTTACTTAGGCAACATCAGGCAACATAACTCGTAATTTATCGCGTATGAATCAACGGCTTACACTACCATATTATCGCGCAAGCCCTGCCTACCTGTCCTCCGTACGACTTCGGGAGGCGAGCCGGCCAGGCAGGTATGTAGTACTAGTAAATTGAGCTTTAAAACCCTATCAATCCGTTCCATTCACATACTCTTGCAAGTATTCAAATTGAGTTGTTAGCTTACCGTTTGATGCAATTGTACCCCGTTCAATAATCTTGTCAATGTCTTCCTGCAATAAGGGTTTTAAAATGCGGTCTATGAGATCGCGGCCAAATTCTTCTGAGGCGCTTCTTGGTAATTCACATGGAAGGTTATCAACCGCCATCACGGTTACAAATTTATCACTGCTTAAGGGTGGCTGAACAGAATCGGTAGCAGGATCGAAATCATAAATCGGATAGGAAATCGAACTTGCTTTTTTTGTGCTCGGTATCGACCCGCCAATATCACACGTAATGTCTGCAATAATCTTAATTTTAAAATCCGGCAACAGCATTTCCTCACGGGTAAATAATACAGGGGCTTTGGTGTTCCAATAGGCACCCGCCAAAAGAATATCTGCCGCTCGTGCAAATGTCAAAAAGTGTGAACTATATCGTTCGGGGTTTCTATGAAATTCTTCCCGATTAAAATGCCCTCCCTCCTTGCGGCTGTGATATTCTGCGCTGCTCAATTGAACATAAACTGGTTCATCAAACTGACGGTTAAGAAAATCAGGAGGACTTACCTTTCTTATTCCTGCACTGTCCAATGTTTCCATAGCACCTTTGCCCACGCGGCCTGCACCTGTTAAAATAATTTTTACGGGTGGCAATTTTACATTTCGCAGCTCCAGTTTTAAGTCATTCACATCAAAACACTCGTGTGCCCTTCGGATTGAAAATATCCCAAAACGCTTTCCATAGCTCCACAAACCATTATACGCTCCAACAATACCTGCATATCGGCCAAAGGCGACTGACCGGTTACCTTGATTATCTTTCAGCGCTTCATAGTCAATCAATCTGATTTTTTTCTTCAACACTGCCAACAATAGTTTTCGATTGTAGGGTTGTTTCTTAATGGTGTGCGAAAAAAATAGATATGTCTTGCCAGCAATCAATTCAGAGATGGGCACTTCTTTAATTCCCATTAAAACATCGCAATCACTCATATCGTCAGTCACTTCATTGCCAAACTCCCTATACTCATCATCCTGGAAACATCGCATGGGGCTTTGTTGACAAACAACCTTCACCTCAGGAAAACGCTGTTCAATTTCCTCCACTTGCAAAGGGGTGAATGGAACACGTTTATCCGGTGGCGTTTTCCCTTCGCGAATGAGGCCAATCTTTATCGGTTTCATATAACTAGTGTTTGTGACAAATTAAGTGTGGCATTATTGAAATGAAAAGATAGCATTCTTTGTCTTACCATTTCTGAATTTTCAAACAACTACCTTTGTGCATGTTATATTTCCTTCTTCTCTTTTCATGGGTTGCCTATTTTTTTTTACACAGTGTCCTTGCCTCATGGCCAGTAAAGGAATTTTTCAGGAAGCGATTGCAAACTAAGTTTCATCTTTATCGCCTGGCATACACCATTATCTCTTCATCTGGACTTTTAGGATTACTATTTTTGAATGGCAGCATTCCAGCCCCTTATTTTTTCGAAAGCAAAGGAGTTGTCCGGTATGTGAGTCTTTTGTTAGCAACTTTTGGTGTGTTTGTTATTAATGCCGCCTTTCGTCAATACAAACTGAGTTCATTCCTAGGCTTACGCAAAGAAGAAGAAATTTTTTCGAACAGTGGGATCTTGAATAAAGTGCGCCACCCGATTTATTCAGGCATAATTCTAATTGTGGTGGGATTCTTTTTCTTCAATCCCAATCTACCCACCTTAATTTCCGCCTCTTGCATTTTCTGTTATCTGGCTATTGGCATTCGACTGGAAGAAAAAAAACTTATTCAGCAATTTGGTAATACCTATTTGGAATATAAAAAAAGGGTGCCTATGCTGACACCCCGTATATTTTAGAAATAAAACTATCTCTCCAGGAAACTTCCCAAAATAGAACCTGCTTCTTTCCGACCATTTCCTCCGTAAGGAGCCAACGCCTGCACCAATTTTCTAATCGGCATAGACTGCAACCAGACTTTCCCTGTGCCACGAAGGGTTGCCAGGAAAATTCCTTCTCCACCAAAGATCATTGATTTTAAACTACCCGTAGACTCCACATCAAAATCAATGTGAGCCTCCATCGCTACTACACAGCCTGTGTCAACGCGAAGCATCTCATTGTTTAATGTGCGCTCAATCAACGTGCCACCTGCATGAACAAATGCCAACCCATCTCCCTGAAGCTTCTGTAAAATAAATCCTTCTCCACCCACAAGGCCAGATCCAATCTTTCTATTAAAAACAATACTGAGTTTTGTTCCATAAGCCGCACAAAGAAATCCGTCTTTTTGAACAATCACTTCGTTGCCACGCATCTGCGCTAAGTCAATCGGGATTACAGTGCCCGGATAAGGTGCAGAGAATCCCACTTTGGCTTTTCGGTTTCCCCGATTTGTGAAGTGTGTCATAAAAAGAGACTCTCCTGTAAGCACACGGCTTCCTGCAGATAATAATTTATCGAACAGGCTTTGGCTGGGATTAGAACCATCCCCCATTTTTGTTTCGAACATAATACCGTCTTCCATAAACAGCAT
>JANOLM010000265.1:0-1987 GCA_031419815.1 Bacteroidia bacterium | reverse complement strand
TTATAAAAAGTATGCTTTTTGTTTTAGTTGATGTTAATCGGTATCCCATAAAGTCATTAAGTTAATTAGCTTTCAGAGTATTATAATAATCATCCTAAAATATCCAAAAGAATAACCGAAGAATCCTGCGTCCTTATCTAAATCTTTTATCGAGAAAATTATTTAATTCAGAGGCAACCTCCTCACGATCAATCTGAATATATCCACTACCGTCTGGTTCAGATAATTCTTCAATTATGACATTCTCAGCTTTTATTTTATAGGTATGATACTTTTGAACAATACTAATTCTAATGTAACCAACTTTGCCTCCCCAATTTATTTCGCCACCAGATTTGTCATATTCACCAGTTGGCTCAATGAAAAAATGACTTATGCCATTCTTTCTTGATGAATACGGAATAGAACAAATTATCTCGTCTAACATAATATTTAATTAAGGTGCATTCAAGATAGGACTTAAATCACAAGCTACCGCAAATTACATACAGTCTACCCTCCGGCAAGGGATGGAGGCATTGTTGGTACCCGAAGTAGCAAGTGCGGTGGGTTGGCGACTGCCGACAGCCCGGTGACGCCTCGGCATGCCGCCTGCCTTCGACAAGCTCAGACTCCTGCCAAGCATCGTCTCTCAGAGAGGACGATGCGCTACTCGATGTGATGACGATTAACGCATCGTCCCGAAACGGAGACGATGCTCGACTAGATGCCACCTACACGTCTGTTAATGCAGAATTTCAATAGCAGAACAGTACTGCTTTAAGTTTTCATTTCTTACTTTTATTGAATAGTTGCAAGTAACTTGAAAGTTTAAAGACATATGATAAAAAAATCCATTTTCAAAAAAAAGGCGTTAGTCATCTTATTGACACCCTTTCTTTTTCACGGCTGCGACAAGCCCAACGATCCTGAGCCATCCTCATTTTGTTGGTTCACCTCATCAGTGTTGAAAGATGGCCCGTACACAACTCGTTACAATTTGGTTTATGAGGATGATAAATTAATTTCTTCGACAAGTACAGCAGAGAGCACCAATGGTAGCTCAAGCACTGCCACTTCCAGTTATACCTACAACAGCGCTGGAAATCTCTCGGAAATTATTTCAAGCTTCCGTGAAGTCTTCACATACACCGATAGCGAAATCACAAAAAGGGAGAAATTCAACAGTTCTAATACGCTGTTGTATCAGACCGACTATGAATATTCGAACGGGCAATTGATCAAGATTCAGGAATATAGCCGGTCCGCGACCGGCATGACTAAAGACGCTTATACTACCTTTGAGTACGCTACTCCTTCCATCATGACCCCAGTGCGGTCAAAATTTTTCGCCTCCCCGTCTGACCCAAATCCCACCAGCACTTCTTCGTATGAGTTTAGTTTTCTAAAGACCGCCTTCGGAGCTGCACCTCCTGCCGTACAAAAATATTTCAAGATTACCCAACAGTATACAGAAAACCCCATTTCAAAAAGCGAAACTAACCAGGGTGGAAAGGTATCGACCGTTAGCTATACCTATGAACTTAATGCGGATGGATATCCAACAAAAAGAACTGAGAGGGATGTCTTGGGTGTGGAACTACGCACAACCACGTATGCCTATTCCTGCAATTAAATGGAGGAATCGCCTTGCCAACCCTGATTCTCATCCTAATTTAGCTGGAGTGTATTTCTTCTTGTTTGGTTTATGTTGAGTTGGGGACTCGGAGAAAGAAACAATTCTTTATCCCATCAGAGCTTTATAATACGTCAGCAAACACGGTGCGAACACCGACCACAGCCTAAATGATCTTTGGCTTGGTGAAATAATTTGAATAATTTTATGGTTCTTATAATCGATTGGAAATTTTAATATGAGCAGAACTAACTTATTGGTTTTCGCATTTTTGTTATTAGTCACATTTAATTGCCAGGATGATGGATCTAAAGCAACGGTATCATTTGGAAAATCGAATAATCACCTTGAGATTTTAGAAAATTCGCTCCC
>JANOLM010000264.1:0-12778 GCA_031419815.1 Bacteroidia bacterium | reverse complement strand
TTTTATGTTCAGTCCTAAGTAATTGTGTTAGTTCAGGTTTTATTTCACGATCCATTTTCGCCAATTGCGCAAGCGTAGGGATTTCGGAAATTATTTTCAAGCTTTTAAATTTTTCGGGTATCGGTAGCGTATTCAGCCAGGGGGCTAATAAGAGTATCTCCTGATGAATCGACTCAAGATCTCTTTCAAACGCCACCAACCACGAATTTTTTTTATACAAGGGATCGTTGTAAACAGAAGCAGTAAGGTCACGGTACCGGGCTAAGAGATTCTCAATGTGATCTTTTAAATCTGGTAGTTGGAATTCTTTTGTGTCGATTGTTTCATATAAACTTTGAAGTGAGCTGCGAAGTACACTTTCGTCTATTGAAATTTCATTTATTGCCAGCCGTAATGTATCCTGTAGGCCATAGACGAATTTACGTTCAATTATTCGTTGATCAGGTATGGTGATCAAGCCTTGACGAAGGGTGAGTAAATAGCCGGCCAAATTTCCGCTGTCAACTGTTGAAACATATCTCGGGTTCAGAACCCTTAAATTTTGGGTGTCGTACCAATTATAAAAATGCCCTTCGTGGCGTTCCATCTTTTCCATAGTGGCAAATGTATTTGCCGTTCGCTCCAAAAGCTGTGTGGTAGTGGCGTAACCAAAATCGCATGCTGAAAGATTGGCGAGAAGTGAGAGACCAATATTCGTAGGTGAGGTTCGGTGAGCAATAACGGGAACCGGATACTGTTGGAGATTATCAGGTGGCAACCAATTATCTTCCGCGTTTACATGATTTTCAA
Source organism: Bacteroidia bacterium (assembly GCA_031419815.1). Lineage (GTDB taxonomy): Bacteria > Bacteroidota > Bacteroidia > Cytophagales > Cyclobacteriaceae > ELB16-189. The sequence goes on along the minus strand of JANOLM010000264.1, from coordinate 11,989 downwards.
AGAACGACCATATTTTTCTTGAAAGCTCTCTCAAATAGATTTTTTGCTCATCTCTTAATTTTGATTTTGTAGAAGCAGCTGGTTTACCTAATGCACTCACTACTGCGGGTGATAGTATCCACAGAAGAAGAAAGGGCGAGGCGACAAATAATGCAAGTGATGATGCCGCGAATAAGTAGGTAAATAGTACTATGGATAGCACGGGTGCTATCCACATGGTGCGATATGTTGAGAGCAGTCCTTCACTCTGTTTCAAAATAAAACCGGACGGATTCCATTCTAAAAGTTTTTTACCGCTGATTGTAATGCGCCATAGTGTGCGCACGATTGCATCTACACTAACAAAAGCTTCGTAGGGTAAACATGTTAACGCGAACACAGCTTGAAGAATACTTTTTGAGGTAAGGCTGGTAGCGTTATTGATATGTTGTGCAACCGCAACTTCTTTTGGCTTCCATGCTATATTCCAAAGGGAGGTAATAGCCGATGGAATAAAAATAATGGCCGTTACGATCAATGTCCAAAACCAAGGATTGGATAACAGCGTCCACCCAACAATAAATAAAAGTGTAAACGCAATGGGCACTACGCTGCGCCTTAGGTTATCAAATATTTTCCAACGCGATAAAGCGGAAATAGGATTTCTGGTAAACTTTTTATCGGCACCCGGCACAAATGGCAAAAACCAGTTTCCAATCTGCCAGTCACCCCGTATCCATCTATGTCGTCTGCTGCTATCGATGCTGTAACGCGAAGGGTAGTCTTCATAAAATTGTACATCGCTGGCAAAGCCGCAGCGCGCATAACAACCTTCCAGTAAATCATGACTAAGAATTCTATCTTCAGGAAAGCGATTGTTCACTGCTTTTTCAAAGGAATCAATTTCGTAAATACCTTTTCCGATAAAAGAACCCTCACCAAATACATCCTGGTATACATCTGAAGTAACACGGGTATAAGGATCAATGCCCGCATCGTTTTCGTGAAGGCGTGTGTAGGCAGATCGTGTTGCTCCGTGCAAACTAATAGCAATGCGAGGTTGAATAATAGCGTATCCCTCTGTTACGCGTTTCTTCTTCTCATCGTATACTGCATGATTCAGTGGGTGTGCCATCAAGCCCAATAATTTCCAGGCGGCATCCCTTGGCAATTGCGTATCCGTATCCAGTGTGATCACATATTTTATAGAACTATAAATATGCTCATCCCCAACAATTACAGAGAAGCGATCGCGTGATTCACCACGAAGAAGATGATTGAGCTCTGAAAGCTTGCCGCGTTTGCGTTCATAGCCCATCCACACATTAGAGACCGAATTCCAAAAGCGAGGTCGATGGAAAAGAAAAAAAGTGTCATTGGTTAACCTCCCATATTGCTTGTTCAACTCCTCTATTCTTTTTTGAACAAGCTCAACTAATACTTTGTCCTCTGGCATGATTTCCAAAGGAGAATCTCGAAAGTCAGTTAACAAGGCAAACAAAAGATTACTGTCCCGATTGGCCAGATAGCGCACTTCAAGTTCTTCTATCAATTTTTCAATTTGCGCTGGGTTGGCTAACAGTGTAGGCACCACTACCAATGTTCGGCATTCGTCAGGAATCCCTAATGAAAAATCGAGCTTGGGCAATGGCTTTGGTTTTATCCATAAGGTACCCCACCAGTTTGCAATGGCTAATGCAAGATGACTGGCGCTTATTACGGAGAGTATTCCTATCACCAATAGCCACACTATAGGCAAACCATCCTCAAAAGCTTTGCTTACCATGACACCTCCTAACAGGACGGTGATAAGAAGTGCTGCCAGGAAATACAAGGTTTGGGCAGAACCCTGAAATTTTTTTCTAAGTAAATTAAAAGCAGATAGTTGAGTACCCGCAGCCATTTCTGTTTGAAGCACACCTGCTTTTATTAAGTAATAGCCAACGTGTGCTTTGCGCCTATCCTTTGCATTTTCGGCATAACTCTTTTGGGCAAGATCAATGGCAATCTGCGCAATTTCATTCTCACTCAACCCGCTGGTCTTGGCAATCTTTTCTACCGTGTGGCGATAGTCATCCCGTGTATAAAAATCCATGCTGGCATACACACCATGAATATCTTTGCGCAGAGTCTCTTCTACAATACTCATCGTCTCCACAAATTCACGCCAATCCATTTTAGCCAGAAAGCGCAAACTGTTGATACTGTTGCTCACCGAAACCTGATCGGCAGCCAGTTTTTGATTTTCTTTCAGCACCATCGAATTGATGGTATCATCCGTTTCGTAAAGATGTTGTTCAACCCACGTTAGCGGCAGTGCAAGTTGAGGCCCCTTCCACTGGAGCTTTCGTGCAAACTCCGCCACGAATGCGCTTACCATAGGAGGGTGTGATCGCGCCATGTCAGCGATGATCAGCACTAAATCTTTTGGATTAGTTTCTGCCGTTTCAATTATTTCTTTTGCCCACTTGTTCGCAAGTAATGAATCTTTCCTGTCTACGGCTATACGTGCCGCCACACGGCTAAGGTTCTCCAACAACGCGAGCCGTAGCATAATGGGAATGGCCCATAACTCGCCAAGGGTAAGATAACTTTCCTTTTGATACGATATAATAAAATGACTTAGGCTATGAATATCGATATGCCCATCGCTATGCGAAATAATTTCAATGGCGATATCATATACGCGGGGAAATCCACTGTTTAACTTTGGTAATCCTTTGCTATACCCTTTCGGTAAATAGCGCTTACCAATTCTTATTTGCTCGTCAATGAGATAGAAATTATCCAAAAGCCACTCGGCAGCAGGACTGATCGATTTTTTTTCTTTAACACTTTTCTTAAGAAGGTCATTGACATCAAATAATATTTCTTCGTTTTCCGATAATCCCTTTAACAGAAGTTCTGGAGATTCCTCTTCATGGATGTAGTGAATGGTGGCCAGATGCTGAGCATGCAAGTCCATTTGCTCCTTACTAAAAAGCTCTGAACGCAGCGGAGGATTTTCATTGACTTCCTTATGTGTGAATTTGTCCTTCTTAAAAGCGGGTATTAAAGGCGACAAGAGCTCATCAAGTGCGGGCACATTTACCTTCATGAATTTAAGAACTTTTAGAATTTCAATTTATAGTGAACTCATTCGCTAACCAATCACGGACGTAAAGCACATATCTGATACTACTTTGCTCATTACTTAGGCAACATAACTCGTAATTTATCCCGTATGAATCAACGACTTCCACCACCCTACTATTATCGCGCAAGCTGTCTAATAGTTAGTAAAGCACACTGATGCCATCTTAAAATGCTTGTTTAGCATCGCTAAAACCCTGCCGTGGACTGAACATATCATTCAGTTCGTCTTTTATAAACGGTTTATAAAGAATACGAAATGCAGAGGATGAAGTCTTTGGCACCTCCATAGCACTAATAAGTATTAATTGCGTGCCAGGATAGTTTGCTAGAATAAATTCGGTTTTACCCCAACCCAATCCATCGGGAAGGAGATTATCCAGGAAAATAAAATCAGGTTTTTCATCCTGAAGTATCGTTAACCCCTCGGCAATAGAGCCTCCTAAAAACACTTTACAACCCTTCTTAGAGAAAAACTCTGTCATTAAAAAACCAAAATCCTTTTCGTCATCAACAATTAATACCTTTTTCTCTTTCATCACCCTCAGTTAGGCACTTTATACTATAAAAATCTTACCAATAAAACTTAACTGTTTAATTCATTATAACGATTAAAAAAAGTAAACTGAGACACGTGATTGGGATAAAGTGTAGCATAACTTCTACATTATAATATATAATCACATCTTTCACGCTATGGGGGCGAGAGTACCTACCTTACAAAGAATGGGAATACTGAAAGTTGATTAGCTCATTCAAATAGGCAGAAGTTGCAAAATATCACCATGTTGAATGAATGGAGACCAACTCCTTCACTCAGCCAACCTTGGCACAATATTTTATGCTCAAATTATTGAAAACCACAATGGCCTGATCAGCGTCACAAGCGAAATAAATAAAGGCACGACTTTCGGTATTTATATTCCCGAAGATTGAATCCCGAAAGGCCTGACGGCACGGGATATTATTAAAAATCTCCTAGGTCTCGTTGCTTTAGTACTAAAAACCCTCCAAGGTCTCTTTGCTTGAGCGAAAAGACCTTGGAGGGCTTGCTACTTTTCAAAAAGACGAGCTATAAATTTCCAAACTAAAATTTCGCCCCGATGGGGCTATGAATTTAATCGTACGAATGTGTTTCTACTACTACCAAAATGTCGTTCCTCCGGAATTTTAAAGCCCCATCGGGGCGAAATTAATAATCGCGTCTTTTTGAAATACCTCCTTATTTGGAAGGGGCGTCAAAAGATTATATTTACTATGTATTTGATGGCGCTGATTCCGCGCGTAGGAATCGCATGACCGTGAAGACAACCAAAGCCAAATCAAAAATACTTTCCCCCAATCTCTTTCCTGTGGTAGGCATTGGTGCCTCGGCTGGTGGGCTAGACGCATTTAAAAAACTACTCCACGCCATACCCGAAAATTCAGGAATGGCCTATGTGCTTGTGCAACATCTGGCTCCTAACCACGAAAGCCTGCTGCCCGAACTACTGCAAAGAGTTACCACTATTCCGGTAGTGCAAACTACAGATGATATCAAAGTGCTGCCCAACCATATTTACATTATTCCCAGCAACAAAATGATGGAGGCAAACAATGGCGTTTTACAACTTACCCCGCGCGCATCACGGCCTGATAACACACTCAACCATCCCATTGACCTTTTCTTTAAATCCTTAGCAGAGGTGTATCAATCACATGCTATCGGAGTTGTATTATCGGGCACGGCAACTGATGGCACCAAAGGATTGAAAGCCATTAAAGATTATGGAGGCATCACCTTTGCACAAGACGAGGCATCAGCAGCTTTTGAAGGCATGCCTCACAGTGCTGTGCAAGCAGGCGTAGTTGATTTTATTCTTCCACCCGAAAAAATACCTCAAAAATTATTAGAAATAATAGGCATTACTAATGCTAATGGCGGTAATGACCAAACCTTGCCACAACAGGAAGGAAATATTTATAAACAAATTCTTTCTCTGCTGCGCATCCGCAAGGGAACTGATTTTACATATTACAAGCAAACTACCATACGCAGAAGGATACTGCGCAGGATGGCGCTAAACAATAACGAAGAGCTAGCCACCTATCTTAAATTTCTAAGGGACAATAAACCCGAACAAGATATTTTATATCAGGATTTATTAATTCCCGTTACTTCATTTTTTCGCGATCAAAAAGTTTTTGAGAATTTACGCGAATCGATTTTTCCACACATCGTAAAAAGCAATTCAATAGCTGACACTGCAGCCACTGAATTCATCCGTATTTGGGTGGCAGGTTGCAGCACGGGCCAGGAAGCTTATTCTATTGCTATCTGCTTCAAAGAATTTTTAATTTCCGAAGGCGGGCATGCCGGTGTAAAAGTGCAAATATTTGCCTCCGATATCAGCGAACCGGCTATTGCAAAAGCACGCATGGGCATTTATACAAAAACCGAAGTAGAAGGATTATCACCTCAGCGCCTGAAAGATTTTTTTACCAAAATCAATGGCAATTATCAGGTAAATAAACAATTGAGGGATATGTGTGTGTTTGCTGTGCATAATTTTTTAAAAGACCCTCCCTTCGGCAAAATGAACTTTATAAGCTGCCGCAATGTGCTTATTTATATGGAGCCTTTCCTGCAAAAAAAGGCGCTCACTATTTTTCACTACGCACTAAATCCAAAGGCATTTTTGTTGCTTGGGCAATCCGAAACCATCAGCTGTGTGCCCGAACTTTTTTCTATGCCCACAGACGGACTCCAGTGGGGCAAGGATGATAAATTATTCATCCGCAAGAGCGTGCCCGGCAGGTTTTTGCCTGCGCCAAGCCAGCGCACAGAAAAAAGTTTTTATGACCTTACCACCACCAGCTCAACTAGCAAAATCATGAACACAGACTTTCAAAAAATGGCCGATGACATTATGCTCAGCCAATACACCCCTGCTTGTGTGGTAGTGAATGAGGCCATGGACATTGTGCATTTCAGAGGCAAAACCGGTGCTTACTTAGAGCAATCACCCGGCAAACCCAGCCATAATTTATTAAAGATGGCAAAAGACGGTTTAGGCTTTGAGTTGCGCACCATTTTGCACAAAGCCAAAAAAAATACATCTGCCAACTGGCAAGCAAACACTCCTGTTGTAAAAGAAAACATCTCGGTACAATTAAACGGTAGCCAGCATCTCGTTACTATTGAAGTCTTCCCGATACTCAATAATGAAGAGCCGCATTACCTCATTCTTTTTTATGATACGGTAACTACTCAAAAACCCAAAACCCGAAACACAAAAACTTCTGCTCAAACAAAAAAAGATGATAAAGACCTGCGCATACAAAAACTAGAGCAGGAGTTGGCGCAAAGCCGTGAAGATATGCGCAGCATTACCGAAGACCAGGAAGCTGCAAATGAGGAATTGCAAAGCTCCAATGAGGAGATATTGAGCGGAAGCGAAGAACTGCAAAGCCTGAACGAAGAGCTGGAGACCAGTAAAGAAGAACTGCAAAGCACCAATGAAGAATTAACCATTTTAAATCATGAACTGATTAGCCTTAACGAGCAAGTAACAGATGCAAGAAATTATGCCGAAGCCATCATTTCCACCATGCACGAACCCATGCTTGTGTTAGGAAAAGACCTTCTTGTAAAATCTGCCAACAAAGCATTCTATAAGCAATTTGCTGTAAGGGAAGAAGAAACGGAGGGAGTGCCGGTGTATGAATTGGGAAATAAGCAATGGAACATTCCAAAGCTGCGCGAACTGCTTGAAACAATCATTCCTAAAAATTCTAACTTCCACGATTTTGAAGTAGAGCATACATTTGAAACCATAGGCAAAAAAATAATGCTGCTTAATGCAAGCCGCATTATTCAGAAAGCGAACCGCGAGCAATTAATTCTTCTGTCCATTGCCGACCTTACTGAAGTGAGAAAACTCGTATTGGAAAAATCGCTTAAAGAAAAAGAAGCGCTGGAATTACAAATTGAAACGCAGAAAAAAATAGAAGAAGCATACAAGATTGCCAATGCCAATGTGCGCAATTTATTTTTAGAAGCGCCTGCGGTTATCGGTGTGCTTCGGGGTCCGCAACATGTGCATGAACTTGCCAACGAAATGTATCTGCAGCTTGCCGGAAGGGATGTTTTAGGAAAATCCATACGGGAAGCATTACCTGAACTGGAGGGACAAGGTTTTTTTGAGCTTCTCGATAATGTTTATACAACAGGAGAACCTTTTATTGGGAATGAATTGCCAGCGAAGTTAGATAAGGGAAATGGAAAGCTGGAAGAAGTTTACCTCAATTTTGTTTACCAGCCATCTCATAACAGTGAAGGGGAAATAACTGGAATATTGGTGCATGCAGTAGATGTTACGGAACAGGTTTTAGCAAGAAAAACAATTGAAGCAAGTGAAAAGCGGTATAACATGATGCTCATGCAATCACCATTTGCTTTTGCCGTGTTAAAAGGAAAAGACATGGTGGTTGCTATGGCTAACGACAGTATTAAACAAATATGGGACAAAGGGGAAAAAATAGAAGGCAAGCCATTGATTGAAATTTTACCCGAGATAAAAGACCAGGAATTTCCAGCCCTGCTTCATAAAGTTTACACCACCGGCATTCCTTACCTGGCGAATGAATCACTTGCCCGGGTGAAGCGCAAGGGTAAAATGGAAGATGTGTATTTTAATTTTGTTTATCAACCTTATCGCGAAACAGATGAAACTATTTCGGGGGTTACTGTAATTGCCATTGAAGTAACGAACGAAGTGATTGCAAAGAAAAAGATTAAAGCAAACGAGGAACAGCTTCAAAATATTTTATTGCAAGCACCTGCCGCCATTGCTATTTTTGATGGACCCCGGCACAGGTTTATTATGGCAAACCAGGCGTATCAAAAACAGAACAATCGCAAAGAAAAAGATTTTTTAGGTAAAAGTTTTCGTGAAGTATTTCCTGAATTGGAAGGCACCGGCTCTTTTGAGTTATTTGATAGTGTTTATACAACCGGTGAAACATTTACTGCAAGCGAATATGCAGCCATGATTGACTCGGATAATAATGGTATCCCCAAACAGCGTTATTTTAATTTTTCTTTGGAGGCGTTAAAAAACGAATCTAAAGAAATATATGGCGTAATGGTAATGGCCTACGATATTACAGAGCAGGTTGAATCACGAAAAAAGATTGAAGAAAGCGAAAAGCGATATAACAGGATTCTAATGCAGTCGCCTTTTGCTTTTTCAATAATGAAAGGAAAAGATATGGTAATTACCCATGCCAATGACCTTATAAAAGATTTTTGGGGAAAAGGCAATGATGTAGAAGGAAAAACACTTCTTGAAGTATTACCCGAACTTAAAGGCCAGCCCTTTCCTGAAATGATGGATTCTGTTTACACAACAGGCAAGTCCATATCCGCTAATGAAATCTTTGCCCGGTTAAATCGCAATGGTAGTATAGAAGAACATTATTTTAATCTAACTTATCAACCTCACTTTGAAGGAGACGAAACAATTTCTGGCGTAATTACTATTGCGCATGAAGTTACCGAACAGGTATTAGCCCATAAAAAAATTGAAGAAAGCGAATTCCGTTATCATAACATGATTGATACTTCCTCTTCCCTTATTTCCATTTTGAAAGGAGAAGACATGATTGTTAAAATTGCCAACGATGCTATTTTAGAAAGCTGGGGAAAGGGAAAAGATATCATAGGCAAACCATTATTTGAATTGATGCCCGAAGCTGCTGAACAGGGCTTCGATAAACTTTTAATGAGTGTGTATAAAACAGGCGTAGCCGTGCAGGCTTATGAATCACCTGTTACACTTCTGCGTAATGGCATCAAAGAATTAGTCTATTACAATTTTATTTACCAGGCGCAGCGCCATGTAGATGGCGAAATAGAAGGGGTGGCAATTATTGCTACAGAAGTAACACCGCAGGCCGAATTCAATTTAAAAATAAAAGCAAGCGAACAACAATTCAGGTCTTTGGTTACGCAGGCACCCGTGGCAATTTGCATTTTAAAAGGCAAGGAGTTTACTGTGGAAGTTGCCAACGAAGATTATTTACAAATAGTGGGTAAAGCCGAAAATGAATTTGTGGGCAAACCCTTGTTTGACTCCGTGCCAGAAACAAGGAGTATTGCAGAGCCTTTGCTGCTGGAAGTATTAAAAACAGGTGTTCCTTATTTTGGAAATGAACTTGAAATTAACATTGACAGGAATGGCAAAACAGAAAAGGGTTTTTACAATTTTGTGTACCAACCTATAAATGGAAATGACGGAACCGTTACCGGAATAATTGTGGTAGCAAACGAAATAACCGAACAAGTGCTTGCCAGAAAAAAAGTGGAAGTGCAGAACCAATTATTCAACGATATGCTGATGACTGCTCCCGGTTTTGTAGCTACTCTCAGCGGACCTGACCATGTACATGAATTAGTAAATGCACGATACCAGAGTTTGTTTGGCAAGCGCCAACTAAAGGGCAAACCGCTTATGGTGGCGCTGCCTGAATTGGAAGGACAGGGATTTGATACCCTTCTTGATAAAGTGTATAACACCGGGGAAACTTATGTGGGTATTGAAATTTCTATAACCTTCGCCCGTGATGAAAACTTACCTCCGGAAGAAAGATATTTCAACTTTAGCTACCAACCTATGTTCGATGCGAATAAAAAGATTTTTTCTATTTTAGTTTTTGGTTATGACGTAACAGCAGAAGTTGTAGCAAAAAACAAAACCCTGGCGGATGAGAAACTATATGCAAATGAATTGGAAGAGAAGGTGCAACACCGAACTGTTGAGCTGAGTGAAGCCAACGAATTGCTTCTGCAGAAAAATAATGAGTTGGGGAAAATGAATGAAGAACTTCAATCCTTCACGTATATAGCGGGCCACGATATGCAGGAACCGTTACGCAAAATTCAAACCTTTGCCTCTCGCTTGCTCGAAAAAGAAAATGAAAACCTTTCCGATAATGGTAAAGATTACTTCAAGCGTATGAATTTGGCAGCGAAAAGAATGCAAGCCCTCATTGAAGATTTACTTACGTACTCCCGTATTAATTCAACAGAACTGAAATTCGAAATCACTGATCTCCGTAAACTCGCAGAAGATGTAAAAAATGAATTGCGCGAAACCATTCATGAAAAACAGGCCACCGTGGAAACCCATGAATTAAGTGAAGCCCGCTTCATTCCATTTCAGTTTCGCCAACTTTTGGTAAACCTCATCGGCAACTCACTTAAATTTTCCAAGCCTGGAAAACCTCCGCACATAATGGTAAAGAGTGAAATCTTAAAAGGCAGTGCATTAAATAAAGAAATATTTTCCCTGCACGCAGACAAGTTTAACCTCCATAAAAACTATTATCACATTTCCGTAAGCGACAACGGCATCGGCTTCGATCCTCAGTTTAAGGATCGCATTTTTCAAGTCTTCCAGCGTCTTCATGGCAAAGAAGAATATCCGGGCACAGGCATTGGCCTGGCAATCGTAAAAAAAATCGTTGATACCCACAAAGGGATTGTTATCGCCAAAGGCGAAATAAACAAAGGAGCAACCTTCGATATTTACATACCCGAAACTTAAGTCGTGTGAAGTAACAAATTGATGCGTTAAATATTTCGCCTCATTTGTTGAGGCTTAGCTACATTGGCCTAATGCAACCCAAATAATTACAAACACTAAAATAGTTCCTAAACAACCTCCCCCAAGTTTTTTGGCTCCATAGCCAGCAATCAATCCCTTAAATAAACCATTCATAATTTTCTGTCATCTGCGTTCTATTGCATTTTATTTTTACGATTGATAGACACTAACTAATCCTACTTTGTTATGTTATGCTTGAACGTTGAATCATTTCTTGCTTGCCTCACCCCATCAAAGATTAAAGATTGGCACGTACCTACCATTTGCCTGCCCCTCTCCGGCCGGAGAGGGGGTATTCAAGTTTTTCACCTCAGATAAATTTTAGATGGGGTGAGGCCAAAACAAGAAAATGAAAGTTGCTTTCAATAACATGACAAAGTAGGACTAATCATTCATCTCTCCTTCTTTCTGAAATACCTGCTTGTTGCTAAATCCCCCTTGCTCACCAACCCAATTAATTGCTTCATCAAGTTCGTCATGAGTAAATCCCCTAAATTCACCTGGCACCACTTTACTAAATATCCCCGTAAATGATTTTATTCCTTCCGTGTCTGCAACAATAGCAGCGCGGTTCCATTTGTTGATATTATTTAGCCCAAGCATGGCGTCTCTCATCCAGGCACCGATCGTAAAATTTTTAAGTTGAGTGTCCACCACTAGCAAATAATTAAGTTTATCGGTGCGCTGCACTAATTCGTCTACAGCCGGAAGTACAATTTTATCAAAGTCTTCTTTGGTTACGTCATGGGTAGCCCGGAAAGCCACCATGGTATTAGGAGTATCTTTCAATTCGGTTATCATACATTTTTATTTTATACTATTCATGGTGGATGAAAAACATTATCTTCAAGCTTGCTCTTTCCCAAAAGAAATAAGACAGGCATAGTCTCTACCCATTAATTAAAGATAAAGCCGTGCCGCAGAACTAAAGTTTAACCCGTTCTTCTATTCGTTCCTTTGCAAAAAAAGCATGTATAGGCAATTGCCCACGGAGGCACAATGTGTACTATAAAATCCACAGTAACATTCGGAAAAGATCAACCAGCATTTTCAATAACTATCTCACTGGTGCGGTCAGCAATTAGTGTGCGGCTGTTCCCGGAAAACTTGCGCTCAGTTTTATAGGAGCTTCTATCAGAATGGATAACCAATGGCGATATTTAAAATCAGATTCTTTCTTCTCCAATCTTTACTGCCAAAGTCGATTTCATCTATTACCCATCGGTTCG
>JANOLM010000263.1:0-17572 GCA_031419815.1 Bacteroidia bacterium | reverse complement strand
TGTTGCCGATATATCATTCATCATGTCCCCGAATATTAAGAATAGTGCAGACAGGTGGCTCCTCTGGAGCCAATAAAATGAATCAAATGGCCTTGCTATAAACAGGTTGCTCCTCTGGAGCATAAACTTGTGTCCTAACGGTAGCCGAAACGGAGAAGGGAGTCACTCCCTTTCTCCTTGAGGTTCATGATCCTCTTTTTAAATCGCATTTATACAATACTCCAAAAGGAGAAGGTCAAAAGGAGTTTTTAGAGATGCCCTTAATGAAGAAACCTGCTTTTTCAGGAATTACAAATTGCGCTGGTAGTTAATAACCATTAGGTCTCATTTCATCGTGATCTTTTTAACCTCACTGATGCTTGAATCCATTAATTTCGTGGCATGAAAAAATTGAAGCTTGAGGAACTTGGTAGAATATCAATAGAAGAGTTCAAAGAAGCTGAAAAAATACCAGTTTGTATTCTACTAGACAATGTGCGAAGCCTGCACAATGTTGGTTCCGCTTTCCGCACTGCTGATGCCTTCAGGATTGAAAAAATTTACCTTACAGGAATTACCGGCATCCCACCTCACCGTGAAATACAAAAGACAGCTCTTGGTGCCACAGAATCAGTAGCATGGGAATATGCAGAAAGCCCGGCTGAGATAATTCGCAATTTAAAGCTTCAAGATTATAAGGTTGTGATTATTGAGCAGACAACAGAAAGTCGACCCCTACAAGCATTCCATCCTGAAAAAAAACAAAAATATTGTTTGGTCTTTGGTAATGAAGTAGATGGCGTGAGCGAAGAAGTAATAAAGCACGCAGACTTTGCACTTGAAATTCCGCAAACTGGCACCAAGCATTCATTGAATATCTCGGTGTGTCTTGGTATTGTGGCGTGGGAGTTTTTTAGAAAAATAAAGTTGAGTGTTTAGAAGCTACAAATTTTGGCAAAATATTAAGTATCTCTCAACTCATTTCTTGGTAACCTCCATCGGAAATAACCTCAACCATCCTTTTGACAGAGACCTAAAAGCAAATGTGAAACAGGTGACTAGCAAGGAAATTTTTGAGAAGGGGTTTGATATTCCCTAATCTTTTCATGAACGTACTCACAGTCGTTATCTCGCTTTCTTCCTGTTCCAATACCAGTAAAACGGACAGCCGCTAAACATAAGCGCAAGTCCAATGAGTGCTTCTCTGGGTCTTCCAATTAGGGTAATGACAACCAAGGCAGCGCAGAACACAATGAATACGGCAGGAACCACTGGGTAGCCCCAGGCTTTATACGGTCGGTGTGCATCAGGCATTTTTTTTCTCAGTATAAAAACGCCCAAGGTAGTAGCACCGTAGAAAATGAAGGCAGCAAAGACAAGCATATCCGTAAGCTGATCGAAACTACCCGAAAAGACGAGCACGGAAGCCCAGACGGCTTGTATTGCAATTGCCTTCGAGGGGGTGTTATAGGTGGGATGAATGTAAGCAGCGGATTTAAAGAACATACCTTCTTTCGCCATGGCGTAATACAATCGCGGGGGAGCAAGCAATGTTGTATTGGTGCAACCAAATGTGGTGAGCAGAATAAGCAGGGAGATACACAAGGCGCCCGAGTTTCCCAGAAAATGCTTGACTACCACCACAGCCGCAATAGTATTTTGAGAGTGATAGGAACCTATGATCTCATCCATGGGCAGTACATAGAGGTAGGTAAAATTGATGCCCACGTATACCACCATCACAAACAACACTCCAAAGACAAGGGCGAGTGGGAGGTTCCGGTTTGGATTTTTAATTTCACCGCCCAGGTATCCGGTTGCACTCCATCCTTCATACGCCCAGAACGCTGCCAGAAGTGCTGCGAAGATGCTTCCGATGAGAGTAGAATCAAACCACGAACGGTGCACATATCCGGCTGCCGGTGTTTGAAAGTTGGCCATACTGCCACCACCAATGGTAAGGCCTAGTGCGATGATGAGAAAGATACTGCACACGACAACAATAAGCACCGACTTGCTTAAGCCCTCACCGAATTTAATGCCAATGTAATTGTTGTAGGAGAGCCCGATGATAAGCAAAATCGTAAGGCACTTCACTCCAAAATTGTCGAAAGGCATAAAGATGCCAAGAATTGAAACCTGTGACCATGTTTCAGACATCACAGGCAATGGTACCAATGAATTAAACGATTGAGCAAAGACATACGCAATAGAGGCTACAGATGCCGATCGGATAACGGCAAAATTCGTCCAACCGAAAAGGAAGGCAAAAAATTTATTATAGATCTTCCGGAAATACACATACTCACCGCCCGAATCGGCAAGCAGCCCGGCAACTTCCGCGTTACTCAGTGCTCCACACAGTGTGATAACACCCGCCAGTACCCAGCATAAAAGCACAAGGTCTGACGACAACAACTCAGCTGACATAGGCGCTACTTTCTTATACACACCAGATCCAATGACGGAGCTGACAGTAAGAACAAAGGCAGAGAACAACCCGAGTGATCTGATTAGTTGACCTTGTTTCTGTTCGGCTTGGGGCATAGGCGTAAGATAAAATTTAAAAATAATATAATTTCAAACAGAAGAAACATAAGTTGGTTAACCGTTGATCCCAAAACAACTTTCTATTTATAGGTTATTTATTACCTTTAAAATTCACGAGAGACATTTATCCAATAGCCACCCTGTTTTTACCCAACCCGAAAATCAATAACCATGCACACCCTACATCATTTTACCAAAATTTTATTAACGGTTCTGTTATCCTTTAGTGCAGCAGATAGTATAGCTCAAAAGAAATTCGAACTGGAAGATGTAGGTAAGCTAACGGGTATCTCTGACCCACAGATCTCTCCCAATGGCAATAGTATCGTCATCGTACTATCGCACCCTGATTATTCAGCAAATCGCTTCAATACCGAGTTGGTGTTGGTCGATATTGCTACGGGCACTCATCGTTCTATAACGTTTGACCGAAGTGGTGTATCGCAACCTCGCTGGTCTTTAAATGGCGGGCAACTTTCATTTCTTGCGCGTGCAGGTCAAAGTAAAGACGCGATGAACCAATTATTCATTATGAACATGGCCGGAGGCGAAGCCAAACAAATTACCACGGCACCACGAGGTGTGCAACACTATGCCTGGAGCCCGGATGGTTTATCTATCGCCTACGTGGCAGCCGATGAACCGGCTAATAAAGACATGATCGAAAAAGGATACGATGCTTTTGAGGTTGGCAACAACGATATGTTTGTATCTGCTGTGCGGTCGCCCTCACACATCTGGTTAATTAACGCCCAAGGCGGTGAAGCAAAACGATTAACTTCTGGTACGTGGTCATTGCCCGTAACCATTCCACCTGGAGCGCCCTCCTCACCTTTAACGTGGTCGGCCGATGGTAAAGCAATTGCGTTTGTTAAGATCATCTCTACCTACTCAGGAGATAATTCATACCGCAACATCCAATTGGTAAATGTTGCTGATGGCTCGATAAAGCCGTTAACAAAAAGAGATCGGATGGAAGGTTATCCTACGTATTCACCGGATGGCAGCAAGATTTGCTATTGGTATAGCCGCGATGGGCTGAGCGGCAACATCAACGATATCTGGTTGACCAATTCCTCGGGGGGTGAAGGAAAAAATCTAGCACAAGCCATCGACCGTGATCTTTATCGGGCCATTTGGATGCCGGACGGTAAAAGCATTTTAGTAGGTGGCCATGATGATCATCGCACCTCATTATGGCTACAGCCGCTAGAAGGAGCTGCGCGCAAATTAAATCTAGGTACTATTAGCCCAAACTGGTCATTTTGGGTTGACATGGCGGTGGGAAAGAATGGAAGCATTGCATTTATCGGCACCGATCCGCTGCAGCCTTCTGAATTGTATTATCTGGCCAATGCAACCGCTGCACCTAAAAAGCTTACAAATTTTAATGACGAAGTGAAATCGAGAACATTGGGGAAAACAGAAACGCTCCGCTGGCACCTGGAAGGATTTCAACACAGTGGTTCACTCACCTTTCCTGTCGACTATACGCAAGGAAAAAAATATCCATTGGTATTGATAGTACATGGCGGCCCTAATGCGGCCTCCATCGAAAACTTTTCTACACGCGCGCAACTCTTTGCCAACAAAGGCTATTTTGTTTTCGAGCCTAATTACAGAGGTAGTGATAACCTGGGCAGTAAATATAAAACGGCTATCATCAACGATGCGGGGGCGGGCCCCGGGCGCGATGTAATGGAGGGTGTTAAAAAACTAAAGGCTTCCGGAATGATTGACTCTACACGCATGGCCGTAACGGGTTGGTCGTATGGAGGATATATGACTGCGTGGCTGGCCGGAAATTATCCGGTTTGGAAAGCGGCTGTAGCGGGTGCGGCCGTTACCGATTTAGTAGATCAATACAATTTGAGCGATGGAAATATCGCCTGGGGAAGATCGATGGGTTCGCCTTATAAAGGAAACTTGCAATCCTATGTCGATCAATCGCCCATCACGTATGCGCATAAAATTACAGCACCTACATTAATATTGGCCAATACCGAAGACCCGCGAGTGCCGGTTACGCAGTCGTACAAACTATATCACGCGCTCAAGGACAATGGAGTGGCCACCAAATTTATTGCATGGCCCATACCGGTGCACAATGCCACAGATCCCCTTCGCCAAGAGGAGGTGAGCAAATATTGGATGGGATGGGTAGATCAATACCTGATGGATGATGGCAAGTTGAACCAGCTGATACTTCATGATAAAAAATAGGGTCAAACCGATCTGTTAGGTTTTGATAGTCAAATTTGAGCTTGTAAAATCAAATTTTAATAATCAGTAATTTCATTTATTACTTTTGTTGGTAAAGAATTCCAACCAAGAAGGTGAGACTATGTTTAATTTAATTTAAGGTTGCATATATGGGAGAGAGGCACGCGCTGCAAACGCGGGCCAACTGGGTGATTATAATTTCGCCCCGATGGGGCTATTTCGATTCCTATTATTTCTTTTCTACCAATATGTCGCCCCGATGGGGCTTTAAAGTTCCAGAGGAACGACATTTTGGTAGAAATACATTCGAACCATTGAATTTATAGCCCCATCGGGGCGAAATTTTAGTTTGGAAATATGCTTGCATTCTGGACGTACGGCTATCTAGCTGGTTCCAAGTATGAAGCAAATGGATTTCGAAACAATTATTATGTTTTTTTTCCTGTCAAGAACCTCACTAAATCCCCGACCTTCATTTATTCAGTTGGCACCAGCCTCACAATCTTTCCTGGATTCTCTGTGGCTACATAAATGTATCCATCCGGACTCTGAACAACTGCACGCACACGACCCATCTTTTCTAAAAGCCTTTCTTCCTTTACAAATTTTCCGTCAGCAAGTTCAACACGAGCCACCAATTGAAAAGCTAGGGCGCCCACGAGAAAGTTTCCCTTCCAGTTAGGATAGCGATTGCTTGTGACCATTGTCAAGCCACATGGGGCAATGGAAGGAACCCAATACCGAACCGGTTGTTCCATGCCTTCTTTCTCGGTAACATCTGTAATGGGAGTGCCATCATAGTTAATCCCATAGG
This sequence comes from Bacteroidia bacterium, assembly GCA_031419815.1. Lineage (GTDB taxonomy): Bacteria > Bacteroidota > Bacteroidia > Cytophagales > Cyclobacteriaceae > ELB16-189. The sequence goes on along the minus strand of JANOLM010000263.1, from coordinate 12,006 downwards.
TGATCACTGGCCATCCATAATTTTTTCCTTTTTGCACGCGGTTTAATTCATCGCCACCCTTGGGCCCATGTTCATGGTTCCAGAGTGTTATGTTTCCTTATCATAATATAGGCCTTGCAAATTGCGATGACCATATGACCATATCTCGGGTTTGGCCCCGGCCGTATTTACAAAAGGATTATCTGCTGGAATTTTCCCATCATCATGCAGTCGCAGTACCTTACCTAAATGATTGCCGAGATCCTGGGCATTTTCTTTTTTCCCACGCTCACCAGAGGTAAAGAACATATACCCTTTTCCATCAAACGAAATGCGCGATCCAAAGTGAGCACCCGATGAGGATATAGGTAAGGCCTGAAATAATTCTTCCAGGTTTGTAAGCGCGTTGCCCTCCAATTTTGCCCGCGCGATTACTGTTCCACCTTCCTCCCCCTGAGGTTTGGCATAACTCAAATAAATCCAGCCGTTTTTAGCATAGTCCGGATGAAGCTGAATATCCATAAGTCCTCCCTGACCGTTGGCAAACACTGCGGGAACCCCCGTAATTTTATCTTCTAGCAATTTCCCGTCTTTGATAATTCTGATTTCACCTGCCTTTTCCGTTACCAGTGCACGTCCATCCGGCAGAAAAGCCATGCCCCACGGACTTTTAAGCGCTGTGGTTATGGTGTCCACAATAAATTTTTGTTTTTCAGAATTGACCACTGCGCCAATTGGCTTGGTCGTTTCCGCAGTTGGAGTGGAACAGGAAATAAAAGTAAACACAGCTATTGCAGGTAAGGAACAGAGGAGACTTCGGATCATAGTTTTTTTGTTTATAGAATTTCGGCTTGCAAAGATAATAAGAGTGTTCATTAATTGGATTATCCCTGAAGTAAGGAAAAACCGCTCGTCATAAAGTGCAGCGCACTGTTCAGGGCACTCAAACTCTATACCAAACGAGCGTGAAAATTACAGATCGTTTACAATACTCGGATCTTTACATTCTTGTAATATACAGCAGCACCGTGATCTTGCAGAGAAATAGCACCACTCTTGAATTTATTCCAACCTGGGTAATCAACCCATTTGCTATCTTTATAGCGCTTAGCAAAATCATCACTCCCCTCTTCGAATTCCACTACTTTTTCGCCATTCAGCCAATGCTCAACGTGCCCATTATTGTAGATGAGGCGCGCAGTATTCCATTCTCCCACAGGCATCAACTTTTTGGTTGCAGGGGCTGCAAACATATCGTAGTTGCCTCCAGCCTTTTGCACTTCTCTCAGTTCGCCTTTCCATCCACTGTCATCCATCACTTGATATTCCGGGCCGGTCTCATAGTCGTGCTTATATTCAGGTTGCTCTATAACATGGTAGAGAATACCACTGTTGCCACCGGCCGTGATCTTCCATTCCGCAGTGAGTTCAAAATTTCCAAATTGACGAATAGTGGTAAGTGATCCTCCAACATTGGCAGTGCCTTCACCAAAGCCCGTTCCATCGCAAACGATCATCCCATCTTTTGTACTCCACAGTGGCCCGATCGTATCCTGGTTGTAACGCTTCCATCCATTTAATGTGCTGCCATCAAATAACAGCTCCCAGCCAGCAGCTTTTTCATCGTCTGTTAGTACATTCAATGTTGCAACAACAGTTTCCTGCTGAGGTGCAGGTTTCTGGCATGACCACAGGGAAAGCAATGTGAGGATAGTAAGTGCAAAGAAGAGCGTGTAAGTTTTTTTCATAATGATGTTTTTGTAGACAAGAAAGTTAATACTGAGATAGTAAGAATTTTAATAAAGCAGAAAATTTTCCGAATGAAGTTTGCTTACTCTATGTCGCAATCTTTACGAAGTTGATTTTGTCCACGCACCAAGGATAAAACCTGAAATACTCATTCCTACTAATTCGAATCCCCCAGTGATCCAGGCAAGGCCATAAGGCGCCTGTGCAAACATGTTGCTCACCATAGAAGGAAGATGATGAAAGCTAAAGACAATAAGGAAAGCAATTACTGCACCGCGCACCCCCGATGAAATGTTGAGTTTTGTAAAAAGCCAGGCTAAAAAATATAAAGGCGCAACTGTTGAAATTATATTGGTAATCCATACACCTGCGCCCGCAGGGTTAGCTTGTGCTGCCTCCATATCAATATTTACCATGGCCATCCAGCGTTCGCCAAAAAGTGGGCCATACCATGTAAAACCAAGGGCAAATAAAATGATCGTGCAAACCAAAATGGCGAGATGATTGATTTTAAGGCTGTTCATGGGTTTGGAGTTTAGTTAACAGGTAAAAGTTAATCCAAACCTTTGTAAAATGAAAATCATCAGCCTATTGCCGCTAACTTAAGCCTTGCACTTATTGCACTGCTACTTCAGCTTTACGGCTCACATGCAAAACAAACTGCTTATCCATACTTAATTGATACACGGCTTCACGCATAAGTTGTGAAGCTTTTTGAGATTGTTGCAAAACCTGCAACAGGTCTTTTGCAACAGCAGAGGTTTTAATATTGTTGAGGGCTTTCCCATGAGAAACTTCTAACAAAAATGCGTAACCGGCTTTTTCCCGCAGTCCTACCGCTTTGAATTCATGTGCGGATAATTTGTATTGCTGGGGGTCTTTTTCCGCTGCCAACATCAATTGTAGAATTACTGGGCGGTACTTACTCCACAAAGAAGCATAATAGCTGAGTTCGGAATACATAATCGTGTATATTGTTTAAGGTTTTAAAGTAGCCCTTTGTCACTTCTGACTTTCCGGAAGTCCAAAATGAAAAGAGCAGCAATATACCACATTTCCAATCGTGTGCTGCTTTGGACTTCCTAGGGACGACACTTTTGTAAAGTGGATGCTCTTCGGCAAGGGATAGTGGAAAGCCTCCCGCTTGAAGGCGGGATAAACTTCGCGAAGGGTTGGTTTTGTGTGGGAGCCGGACTTGGAACGCCTGCCTGCGCGAAGCCGAAAGCTTGCTTCGGCATAGGCAGGGATAGCCCGGTGGCGTCTCGCCATGCCGCCAAAGAAACTTTTTACAAAACTGTCGTACACCCTTCCAGATAAAACTATGATAACCATTTTTACAAATACAAGAATGAAAACCAGGATTTTTTGCGCATTCCTCACTTCCCTTGCATGCTTCCATGCGATGGCGCAAACCAAGCCCATCCGGTTAATTGTAAGAGGGGATGACATGGGCTATTCTCACAGCGGCAACGAAGCGCTCAATAAATGTTATAGGGAAGGGATTGAACGATCTATCGAAGTAATCGTTCCGTCACCATGGTTTCCCGAAGCTGTAAAAATGCTGGCAGAAAATCCTTCGGTGGATGTAGGCATCCACCTTACACTCACGAGTGAATGGGACAATGAAAAATGGCGGCCAATTTCAGATTGCCAAAGCCTAAAGGACGCTGATGGCTATTTCTATCCTATGGTTTTCCCCAACAAAAATTATCCGGGCAGGTCTATCAAAGAAAATCAATGGAAGCTAAAGGATGTTGAAAAAGAATGGCGCGCGCAGATTGAACTCGGCTTGAAAAAGATTACGAGAATCAGCCACCTTTCTGCTCACATGGGCTGCACTAATTTAGATGATTCCACGCGAGCGTTAGTCAAGAGGTTAGCAAAGGAATATAAAATTGATATAGACCCGATGGAGTACGGTGCAAAATATATTAGTTACGATGGCCTTCACGCAACCTCAGAAGAAAAAATTGAAAGCTTCATTAAAATGCTGGAGAAGCTTACGCCCGAAGGCGTATATTTATTTGTTGACCATCCCGGGCTGAATGATGCAGAGCTGCAGGCCATTCATCACATTGGATATGAAAATGTAGCCATTGACAGGCAGGGCGTTACGGATGTCTGGACAAATCCAAAAGTCAAAGCTACCATTCAGAGGAAAGGAATTCAGTTAATCAGTTATAAAGATCTGCTGGTTGGTAAATAGTTCCTTACTAACTATAAGTACTACATAGCTTGAGCGAAGTGGTATCAAACATTCATTTTCTATTTTCTCTTCTTCTTTCTAAAACTCTCATCAACCAAACCGGCTTCAAATAATAATGCACGAAGTTGGGACTCATTGATATCCTTCAACGAGTGGAAGTACATACAATAAACCTGCTTACGCCCTTCGGCCAGTAAGACCCTGTCTTCGTTCGACATTAAATTGCCCTGGCAGAAACCAAGTGCCACGCCTTTTGCCTGTTGTGTTTCAAGCGTGCGATTAGGACCCCAAAAAATAGAAGGTGGCCATATAAAACAGATCATTCGATTACGCCCGTAGAAAGGGACACCATACGATACTTTCTCCTCCGCCTTTGGCAAGCATTCCAGAATAAGAGAGCGCAATCTTTTCATGAGCACTTGCTCAGCACGGGGCAGTGATATGATAATTTCGTCAACTGATTTAGGAGACACGCTTCTATTATTTCAGTGGCAAACTAAAATACCCGACTGACAACAGTATGTCAACAGTTTGAGGTAAGTGTCTCTAAAAATTAAACGAATCATTTTATGGGCAAATTCATGCGAAAAATTGGCACATTTGCATTCCGTAGTTACACTAATTATTGATCCTTGAATTCCGATCGCTATACCAAACGCGGAGTATCCGCCAGCAAAGAAGATGTTCACCAGGCTATCAAGAGCCTGGACAAAGGACTTTTCCCTAAAGCCTTCTGTAAAATTGTTCATGACCTGCTGGCCAACGATCCTGATTTTTGCACTGTCATGCATGCCGATGGAGCCGGAACAAAATCCTCTCTTGCTTACCTATATTGGAAAGAAACTGGAGACCTCTCCGTTTGGAAAGGCATTGCCCAGGATGCTATTATCATGAACGTGGATGACTTGCTCTGCGTAGGAGCCACTGGCCCCATTTTGTTATCCTCCACCATTGGCAGAAATAAAAACCTTATTCCGGGTGAAGTGATTTCAACAATCATCAACGGTACCGAAGAAATGCTAACGATGCTGAGAAAATACGGCATGAATATCATCAGCACCGGTGGAGAGACTGCTGATATTGGTGATTTAGTCCGCACCATCATTGTGGACAGCACGGTTACTGCCCGTATGAAGCGAAGCGATGTGATTGACAATAACAATATTCAGGCAGGCGATGTGATTGTTGGCTTAGCATCTTACGGAAAAACAAATTACGAGGAGGCTTATAACGGTGGCATGGGTAGCAACGGTCTCACCTCTGCCCGGCACGATGTATTCCATAAAGACTATTCTATAAAATATCCCGAATCATTTGACCCCGCTGTTCCAAATGATTTGGTGTATTCGGGAAAGTACAAGCTAACGGATACTATTCCAGGTGTGGAGGTAAACATTGGCAAGCTGGTACTCTCTCCTACCCGCACGTATGCTCCTGTGATCATTGAGGTACTAAAAGAGTTACGGCCAGAGATTCATGGATTGGTACACTGCAGTGGTGGAGCGCAGACAAAAGTTTTGCACTTTATTGAAAACCTTCACATCATCAAAGACAATTTATTTGATGTGCCTCCACTGTTTAAACTTATTCAGGAGCAATCGGGAACAGACTGGAAAGAGATGTACAAGGTTTTCAACATGGGCCATCGCATGGAAATCTATCTTAAAGAAAAATTTGCAGATCGGATTATTGAAATTTCAAAAAGCTTGGGGGTGGATGCAAAAGTGATTGGCCGAGTTGAACTCTTGGAAAAAAAGCAAGTCACTATCAAAAGTGAGTTTGGGGAATTCCTATACTAAAGTAATCGGTAAGAGATATAGGTCTGTAGCCACCGAATAAAAGTTACCGATCACCAATTTATCCCAGCTTCAAAACAATTAATTCCACTCTTCTGTTAAGGGCTCGACCCTCTTCACTGTCATTTGGATTTAGTGGCTTGCTTTTCCCATATCCTTTGGGAGCAAACCGCGTATTAGCAATCCCTTTCTTGTTTAAATAAACAGTAACACTTTTGGCTCTACGCTCAGAAAGTTTAAAATTATATTGTTCATTGCCTACATCATCCGTATGCGCAGCAATCTCAATAGTGATGGTTGGATTTTGATGCAAGAGTTCAATAACTCTATCCAACTCTTCAAAAGAGGAGCTTTTGAGATCTGCGGAGTTGGTCTCAAATGTGATATTCTCCAGTGTAAGCAATGCCCCTTCCTTTATAGGTGTTAGCAATGTGTTCATTCCATACCCACCATCTGCATTTGCTTCCCCATTGCCTGCTATAATAGTGGTTGTGGAAAAGAAGTATCCTTTATCACTACTGGCCACCACTTGGTATCTGTCACCCTTTCGAAGATAAACTGACTCACCTGATTCAGCAATGATCACTTCATCATTGCTCTCATTAGTGAACGTCACTTTCGTTCTCACACGTTTGTTCGTTGTGATGTCGGTGACTTCGGCTGCAAACTTCACCTTTTCATGGATCATCAAAAGATACAAAACTGTATCAGACCTAAAGGTTTGGGCATCGAACACAATTGCTTGTTTTACTTCCGAATAATGTTTTGCCACAGCCGTTATGGCATATTGTTTGGCAGTCTCTAACGTTAAACTTGGGGTGAGCTGACCCACTTTTACAGAATCATTCAATACCGCACTGCCGTTTTGATCTGACACGTTCATAAACGTTGTGACAGGAATTTTCAGATCCTGATCGATTGTCAATAGCTTTGCATGATAATCTGATTTCAGATCGATGTCAATATCAATTTCCTTATACGTTTCTTGTTTTCTTAAATCAATATCTCTCACTTCCTTCAAGTACGATGAATTTATAAACTCTACCCGAAAGTGCGAGCCGGCTGCTAACACCAGACTAAACCTTCCATCGTTTGGATTATTGGTTGAAGCAATTTTTTGATTTGTGTCTAAGTTCAAAATGGTTATTGACGTTGAAACAGGCGCAGCACTTTTTTGGGCTCTGATAAACCCTTGAACTGTAACGTTGATTAACTGGCGATACTCAAGAGGAACTGGCATTGCATAAATATCATTATTACTCATAAAGAAAATAACATCCCCGGCCGCAGAGATTGTAGGCGACTGGTCATTCTCTGCTGAATTAATAAAATCAAGCGACCGTGCATTCACCCATGTGCCATCACTGTTTTTTCTGGATTGGAATAAATCATAGTTGCCTTTTCCTGTAGGAGTTATGGCTGAAAAAATAAGGGTATGATTATCTGCCATGATCCGAGGATCACGAACACACCCTGTATTAATTTGCTCTGGTAATTTTTCGGGTTCTCCCCATTTTCCATCGGCCTGTTTGCGAGATACATAAATCTCAAAGCAAGTTTCCTTACTTTTCTTATCAACAGGATTATCATAATTAATTCTTATAAAATAGAGTGAGTTACCATCGGCCGAGATGGAAGGGAAGCCTTCATAGTCATCCGTGTTGATGGGCGCACCTAAACTGAGAGGCTCACTCCACAGAGTTTCTGATATTCGCGAGGAATAAAAAATATCTTCACTTGTATTAACTCCTTCTATTACTGCGGTGAAAAAAATACTGTTACCATCATAGCTTAAGCTTGGCCCAGCTACAAAATTACACTTCTCATTAATGGCTGTGATCGAGGATGGCTCACTCCAGCTTCCATCCACATTTTTCCTGGATTCAAATAATTCCCATCGCTCGGCCTCACGAGTTTCATTGCGATTACTTTCAATAATCATGGTATTCCCATCAGCACTTATTGTTGGCGCAACCTCTTTGAACACAGCGGTACTTATGCCCTCCACTCTCTTGCGCTCACCGCTCTGTTGGGCAAGCAGATGAGCAGAACTAACCAAGAAAATTAAGGTGATTACTGAGAAAATGTACTCTGATCTAATCATATCGTAAATTAATGCTTAACGACCTATAAGAACAAAAGCTCCCCAATAAAATGGCGCTCCATACTTTTTTTTCAATTCAAGTTGTGCACGCTGGAAAGCTATGACTTTGTCTTTCGTACTTAACAACTGCGTATAAAATCCAATCATCAATTCTTGCGTAGCTTCATCACTGACTTTCCAAAGGCTCATGATCAAATTATTTGCTCCTGACACTAAAAAAGCTCGTTGAAGCCCATATACACCTTCTCCGTTCCTAACCTCGCCCGACCCCGTTTCACATGCAGAAAGAACAACTAAATCTGTATGATCCAAATTCAAATTCATCACTTCCAATGCTGTTAAAATCCCATCTTCCTCCTGAGCTTGCTTTACCATTGTTGCGTGTATATTTTTTTCAGCTCCAGCTAATAACAACCCCGACCTCGTCAACGGATTATCAGAAGCAAGTGAAATATCCTTTGAGTAAACTACCGTGGTTTCATTCTCCTTTTCTGGAATAAAGAATCCATGTGTAGCAATGTGGAGAATATCGGGGCTTTGAATACTTTTTATCTTTTCTTCAGATGCATTCTTGTAAATATACGAATTGACCGACCATTGATTTTTTTTCAATAACTCCTCAATACTATTCACTTCTTCCTTTGTACCGGGCAGATCGGCCACTCCATTTCTCACAATCTCTGAGGCTGTTGTTTGTCTGGTTACGCTACTGCTATTGGCTAACGGAGCTGAGGGCTGGCCGGATCGGAAATCAGGAAACCCAAATAAACTGGCTGTCGGAGTTGAAGAGAATGCACTCGGAGTTTGAAGCAACTCGCGTATGTTACTTAGCAAACGAATCGTTAAACGGTCTACCAGATATTGGTTTTTTTGGGTGTCGTAAAGTGTGAGTGGATTGATCTTATTATACACACCATCTGCTGAAAAGTAAACGGTGGTCACGTCTTTCAAAAGAGGCTCGAGCGGCTGCCAGTATATTCGATATGAATTTATATTGTTGATAGCAAAACGCATAGTGTTGCTATAATAGCTGAACTGGCGCCCCTCCAGTTTAGCACCATTTGGTAAAATAAGCAAGCCTGGTGCAACTTGATCGGACCTCAGGATAAGAGCCGCGTAGATCACGGAATCCTTTGATTGATTCAAACGAATAATTTCAACAGCGGCTTCTCCTGGCTTCAATGCTTTTTTTACCTCTTGCCATGTGATGGGTTGCCTGTTAAATTCACCTGCAAAAATTTCGGATTGTTTTGAAAGCCATTTTTCCAATTCATTAGCTTTCACTTGACTTTCATCAAGTACTTTTTGTTGGTTTTGTCTTTCTTCTATTGTGAGTGAAGCAAGCCTTGCCAACTTTTCCTTTAGCTGAAGCCATTCCGTAAACTTCCCCAAAAGATCAGGATTACCGCTGTTCAAAATTGCATTCCGCACTTTTGTGGACGCATTAAGCAACAGCGCTTTGGTCTCCAGCCTGAAATTATATAACTCACCCAAAGCTGCAATTTCTTTTTGCTGATACTGGATTACAAACTTTTCATAATCGTTTATCACTTTACTAACCTTGTTAAAATAGGCGGTCTTTTCATAATCACTCAAAGAGGGAAATAACTCTTTGATTTGTTTGAGATAAAAAATTGAGACTTCTTTGAAGAGCGGAGCAGCAACATCGTATTTTCCTAATCCTTGATTTAAAACTGCTAGGTTGTATACGGTAAACATATAGTCAGGATGTTCTTTACCTAACATTGCCTCCCGTATTTTCAAGGCAGACTCCAACATCACATAAGCCTTCTGTGGTTCGCCTATTTCCTGATAAACAGTGCCCAGGTTTGCCAATTTGTTTGCATAACTCAGAGATTTATTTCCTCCATTCAGGTTGTCTACTTCAAGAGCTTGAACATAAAGCACTTTCGCTTTTTCAAAATTGCCCATGGCCTGATACAGTGCAGCCAGGTTTTGCAAACTAATGGCAAAGTCCGGATTCTTTTCACCAATAGTTTTTCGATCAGCGTCCAATACTTCATTCAGCAAACGCTCCGCTTCTTTATAGCGAAGCGTTTGCTGATAAATGGCGGCAAGATTTTGCTTTACTGCCGAAGCAAGTACTAACGTAGTCTGTGTATCCTTTAATAAATCAAGGTAGATTTTTTCCGCTGCACCATAATTTCCCAGTGTGATGTAAAACGTAGCAAATGAATTATAGACCTGTTTCAATTCTGAGGATTGTAATTTCTTAAAAGCTTCAATTGCTTCCAGGTAATTCATTTCTGCCTCTTTGTATTTTCCCATCTGTTGGCGAAGCCTTGCCAATTGAAACAATGCTTCTGCTAGCAAGAGAGGCTGCCCGGTAGATTTTTTGATGACAGACTCCATAAGAGACTCGGATTTCTTCCAATCCCCGGATCCCTTGTAGACTTCGGCTAACTTGATGGCGATAGAATTTTGAACAACCGGAGAGGTGCTATTCGTTTCTATATAGGTTAGATGATTAACGGCTATCGCTGTCAAATTGAGTTGAAGCAAAGCCTCACTATAAAGTGAGGAAACCTCCAACTGATTTTTTTCAGGCAAACCAAAGAGAAGAGAGTAATTCGTTGCAATTCCTTCCAGTATCTTTCGGGTGAGATCAGGCCGGTTTGCGTTCAGGAATTTTGTTGCCGCATTGGTACGATGGCCAGCCTGATTAACCTGAGGCAGAGAGATAAAATTCTTGAATGCTAAACTATAATTTTCATCTGCACTCTTGATGTCGCCTAAAAACAGGTGTACATCTGCCTCAAGCTCCAGAACAAATCCGTATTCCACGCTACTCTGCGAATATAGCTTTAGTGCAATTTGTTTGGCCTGGCTTAGTTTACTTTGCGCTTCAGGAATTTGTTTGCTTGTGAATAAAAACCTGGCATAATTTTGAGCTATTGAAAAGCCCGTGTTATTCTCTACTCCGTTTTTGGCAAGGCTTTCTTCTGCCATTTTAAAATAACGAAATGCCTCGGTAGGTTGAGTGCCTTCAAATTCTATTGCTGCCTTTAAATATTGCCTTGCTTTTTGATCTTCACTTACATCACCTTGCTGCACTAATGTCAGGGCTTCTTTTGTATTGCCTTTCGCGTCTGCTACCAGCATCAACTCAGTCTTTGCCTGCGCGTATTCAGGCCACGATTGTAAATTATTTTTTTCTGCAAGAGCAATAAATTCTTTTAATTTTTGCTCGGCACTCATTAGATCTTTGCTTTTACTGTTCGCGTATGCGGAATAGTAAAGTGCAAGTAAATACTCCTCGCCTTCATCAGGGAATTGTTTTAGACCAGCAACAGCTATACTTAAAACATTGGCTGCCTTTTCAAAATCATTTAGCCCCAGCAACACTTGGCCATAGTTGCTTTGAACTTTTAAATACTCAATGCTGGCTTGTCCCGGTGATTCATAAAAAATTAATAAAACCTCCTCATAATCTTTTTTCGCATCGGCCCAGTTTGAAAGAGCCTGATTCATCTGTGCTCTCTTCTGTAAAGCCTCTGCATAATGCTTGCTTTTTTGGCCTTCTGTTTGGAGAAATAGGGCAATCTCACTTGTTGAAAAACCTAGTCCTTTTTTATAATCCTCTGCCTCGAGGCAAATAGCGGTAAGCAGCTGTAAAGAAAACGCCTGACTCTTTGTATCCAACGATTTGGATGCTTCATACGCTTTTTCGGCTTTCACCAATGCCTCAGGGTACCGCTGCGACTGATAATCCGCTACAGCCTGATCATAATAACTTTTCCAATCCTGGCTTTGGCCTGCAAAAGAGACATATATCAAAAAGGAAATCAGCAAAAATTGCTTCATAGATGTCAAAAAGATAGAAGGGTTTGGGTCACTTTGCAAGATTTCAAGTGACTATTTACCGCTACACACCAGAAATCTCTTTAATAAGCACGAGAAATTGTCTGAAATATAGCCTTCAGGAAATTAACTGATCCTAACCCTTCTTTCCAGAAACATCATTGACCAGATCTTTGAGCGGATCCCACAGTCTTACATCATCATCAATGTCACGCAACTGTATAGCCAGTGCGCGTGTGGAGATTTGAATTTCCCGCAAGGACAACCCCAGTGATAGTAAAAGGGAAACGAGTGAGGCACCAAAAATATATTTAGCAATCAATTCTTCTCCGCTGAAAAGAAAAAACATA
>JANOLM010000262.1:0-6492 GCA_031419815.1 Bacteroidia bacterium | reverse complement strand
GATCCCCTTATTATGAGTGCGTGTGAAAATATCATCGTCATGGAAGAGGGCAAAATAAAGAATGAAGGCACGTTTGAAGTTTTGTTAAAGAAAGGTGAACTACAGGATTTTACTTATTAAACCATCATGCTAAACCTATCGACCAATTCAGTTAAGGATATTCCGCAAGACAATCTATATTCTTTGCGGTCTCTTAATACACCCATGGCCGGCAAAATTTTGGCGCGTTGGTTATTGGGGATTGGACTATTATTCATTGCCATTTTATTCCTTCCCTGGCAACAAAATATTCATGGCACGGGTCAGGTTACAGCGCTTTCTCCAAGCAATCGCCCTCAAACCATTCAAACAATTATTGCTGGGAGAATTCAAGACTGGAAAATTAAAGAGGGTCAATTTGTAGAAAAAGGTGATACCATCGCTATTATCAGCGAGATCAAAGAAAAGTATTTTGATCCTAAGATGTTATTGCGCCTGCGCGAAGTAATTCAATCAAAAGAAAAAAGTCTTTCTTCCAAAGATTTAAAAGCCAAAGCACTTATACGACAGATCAGCGCATTAGAAGATGGTATGAAAATAAGAATGGAACAATCAAGAGCCAAATTTGAAGCCGAGCGGGTGAGATTCTCCAATGCTAAAAACCAGTATGAACGGAATAAAAAACTATTTGAGGCAGGTAACATTCCATTGACAAAATTTCAGGACATCGAATACAAATATCAGGGCAGCGAGGCTGATTTTATGAATGCCGAAATTGAAATTGACCGGGTACAGGCTGAGTACCTCGATAAAATTAATAAAGCAGAATCAGACCTTAACAATACCCTGTCCGAACAGTTTGAAACACAAGCCGACCTTGCCAAGCTAGGCAACGAGTATGTGAACATGGAAATACGAAGCCAGCAATATTTCATTCTTGCCCCACAAGACGGTTATGTTGTAAAAGCAACACAGGCCGGAATTGGCGAAACAATCAAAGAAGGTGATCCCGTTTGCTCCATTATGCCGCAATCCGATGATGTGGCCGTTGAAATGTATGTCAGAGCTATGGATGTTCCTCTAATTAGTAAAGGGCGAAGAGTGCGAGTGGAGTTTGATGGCTTCCCTGCACTTCAGTTTTCAGGATGGCCAAGTATATCCGTTGGTTCTTTTGGAGGTATGGTTGAAGTAATTGATGTGGTGAACACACATCCGGGGGAATTTAGAATTCTAGTTATCCCTGATCAAAAAGATATAGCCTGGCCCAAACAGATTCGAGTTGGCTCTGGTACTAAAAGCTGGGTCATGCTAGACGATGTTCCTGTTTGGTATGAACTTTGGAGACAGCTTAATGGATTTCCTGCCAGTCTTTATGCCGAGCCTAAGTCCGCCATACCTGAAAAGGATAAAAAAGAAACCGAAGCAATGTAATGTGATATGAAAAAAAATGTGTTCATATTTTTACTTTGTTCTCTTGGATGGATGCCGGTGCACACTATTGCTCAAACAAAAAGTACACTTGATTCACTTTTCATTTTACCCGACAGTGTTAAAGGATTTAGTCTTGAAAGCTTTTATACCTCTATTCTACAATCGCACCCGATCGTAAAACAAACCCAACTATTAAACGAAGTAGCAAAACAGGAAATCAGGTTAGCGCGTGGGGCATTTGACCCAAAATTAGAAACCAGATTAAGCACCAAAGAGTTTAATGACAAAGACTATTACAACAAGTGGATGGCTTCTTTCACAGTGCCCACTTGGTTTCCATTAGATCCTAAAATTGGAATTGAGCGAAATACCGGAGCCTTTATTGATCCAGAAAATGCAGTACCAGATGCTGATAATAACCGTCAACTTTTTACTGGGATCTCTCTTCCGCTCGGACGCGGATTATTCACCGATGACAGAAGAGCCGCACTTAAACAAGCCCGGCTTTTTACTGAAATGGCAGAGGCCGAACAAATTACACTTATCAACAAAATTTTAATAGATGCTGCCAAAGACTATTGGCAATGGTATTACGGTTATTATAACTATCGGCTACTGGTTCAAAACACAGTTATTGCATCGGAGATATTCAGGCGGGTGAAGCTTGATGCGAGTCTGGGGGAAGCATCCGCAATTGACACAGTTCAAGCAAAAATAACGTTGCAACAACGATTGGTTGAACGACAAGAATCGTATTTGGAATTTCTTAATTCGGGAATAAAAATCTCAAACTATTTGTGGGATACGCAGGGTAATCCCTTAGAGCTTTCTACTAAAGTTGCGCCTTTACTAGTTCGCAATGATGGCCAAATGCTTGAACTAGAAACGTTGGAAGGACTTATAGCACTGGCCAGAGAGAACCATCCTGACTTGGTTAAGTTAAATGTGAAACTGGATCAGCTGGAGGTTGATCGGAAATTGGCCGTGGAGTATCTCAAGCCAAGACTTGATCTTAGTTATAATTTTCTTAACCAACCTATCCGGCCTAACGGTGAATTCCAATCTTTTACTTTTCTAAATGATTACAAATTTGGATTGGATTTTTCCATGCCTATTTTAATTCGAAGAGAACGGGCAAAACTTGAGCAGACTAAAATTAAAATCAGAAGCACCGGCTATGCACGAACACAAACCGGGCGTGAAATCATTAACCACGTCAATGCTATTTACAATCAAATTGTAAACACCAACAAAATCCTGGATCAGCAAAATGCAATTGCGCACAATTACGAGCGACTACTTGCTGCTGAGCTTCTCAATCTCGAAAACGGTGAAAGCGATTTGTTCAAGATTAACGTTCAACAAGAGAAACTTATTCAATCGCAAAGCAAATTACTTAAGCTAAAAGCGGAATACGAAAAATTAAAAGCTACGCTCTATTGGGCGGCTGGGGTAAGAAATTTGACAACAGAGGGGCTGTGAGTTTAAATTTTAAAGACAAGAAGTTTTTTATGGGCATCTCTAAAAACTCCTTTTGACCTTCTCTCCCGATAGCTATCGGGATGGAGAAGGGTTGAGCCTGCCTGCCTGCCTACTGGGCCGCCTACCGGCCAGGCAGGCGTACGACTTCAGGAGGCGGGCTGTAGGCAGGGATGAGGGGGTGCAATTCAAATTGACGCAGTTAAAATATTGTGCCCCCTACGGGCAATGTCATTTATTATAAGTTAAGGGCTAAAGCCCATTGCGCTATTATTTTTATAACCCCGGCATTAATGCCGGGGGTTATAATCTGCTCTTGAGAAGGGGCTTTAGCCCATGACTTGTCTTAACTTAATGACATTGCCCGATGGGACTTAAAGCCCCGCCCTATGCGGGGCGAAATATTGGTAGAAGAGAAAAGAATCCATCCAAGTTCCATAGGAACGAAATATATTTTTAGTAGGAGTAGCGCGACAATTTAAATTGCACCCAATTTTGGATTAAAGATTAAAGGCGTAGAGTAACTTACAACTTAGTAAATTATTTTCTTGAAAATCACTTGTGTGGCGGGATTCGTTAGCGGAATAATCCACTGTTTGATCTACTTTTTTTATTTCCTCAAAAAGAGTAGAGCCTGGTTTTGAAATTTCTGTTGCCATCGTATGCGATCAATGTCAAAATAAAATTAAATCTTATTTTCGATTGTACGATGGATGTTCAAAGAATGATTTAAAGTAGTTCAAAACCCGCTCGCCCTCGCCATCTCCCAACCGATCATACTTTTCTTTCGGTGTTAGCAGATGGCTTAAGATTTTTTACTTTTTCAATTTGGGTTTTCTCTTGCTTTCTAGTTTCTTAATGCTGTCAGCTATAGGTAGGTTTTCAGGCATGGTGCCACCAATGTCTTTAATTGTCTGGCGTACTTTCTTGCCAACTTCATAGTGGATTTGGTTTGCTTTCTGTTTCCCCTGCCCGTCCGGCTTTTATGTTCTCCCTACGCAGTTTCTCTTCGGTTTGAGTAGCACGAAATAAATTAGCTGCCAACTCAGTGCTGCCCATGTGGTCTAGTATATGCTGCGATTTCTTTAGGCTTTTCTTTTTGTGTATGCCTTTGGCGTCAAGTCCACCATACAAGCCCATATAGCCATGGTTTTGGAAGATCGCATAATCCAACGATCCGGCTACTCCGGCATTTTTTGCCGCTGCGGCTAACAGGCTGTTGTGCTTGACCATTTCATTGCGCAGGAAATTCGTTTTTCATTCTCCGTGCTCAGACGATTATATTCATCCATTTGCCGGATCTCTTGCAAACGGGTTTGCACAGCAAAATAAGTTTGTCCGAGAGCTACTACTTCTTTTGAGGGATCAGCATTTTGAACAATGAGGTAACAAGCGTAGCGCGATAACTTAACGCTTTCAACTTCGCGTTGACCGCCTTTACCAATTCCGATCATTTCGAGGAATTCCTCGAAATGATCATCCACAATGTAATTACTGTTCTTACAGGCTGCTTTGGCTTTGTAAACCACCGGAATAAAGTGCCTGTACTCTGAATATTCAAGAACTTTTGCCATATCACGGGAAGTCCAATACTCATTTCCTTTGTTATCTACTTTTCTTATTTCCTCAAAAAGAGTAGAACCTGGTTTTGAAATTTCTATTGCCATCTTGTATGATCAATGTCAAATAAATTTAAACCTAATTTGTGATTATTACGATGTACGAGCAAAGAATGATTTGAGCAATTCAAAACCAAATCACATTTCCCCCGTAGAATTCTGATGAGGATTTTTAAGTTCGCGATTCCACTGATAGGCTATCCGGCAGCATCATCAAAAAGGGTATTGCCACTGAATAATCCAACGCCTCATACTCTATACCCAACAAGCGAATGTTCTTATAGTAAGTTTGATGATGGGTATAATAGTTTTTTTCAGATTGTAAAAACCACGCTTTGACTCCTAACTTTTTTGCTAGAAACCATTTTTCTAAAAGGCGTGATGCCCTGCCATTGCCATCATCAAATGGATGGATTTTTACAAACACAAGATGAAGTAAGGAGGCAAAAAAGAAAACTTCATTGATCGTGAGGTTTGTTTTTAGCAATGTATCTAAATCGTTATAAAATTTTTGTAACTCAGTTTTTATTGCATGTGGTGCTGCTGCTACATATTCTATTTTGCCATCGGGTGTGGTCACGTACATATTACCCGTCCGTATTTTGCCCTGTCTTGCTGTTGGCAAGATATGTTGTGTTAGCAATTGATGTGTGTGTTCAATATTGCTTTGGTTGCATGCAGCCTGTTTTGCGAACTGATAGGCATTATACAAATCGTCTATTTTTCGTGTGTAGTCTGGTAAGAATTCAATGCCAAATCTTTTGTATTTCACATACGAGTCGAGGTCAATATTTTCGCCCTCTATCTTTGAGGAGTAGACAGAAGCTACAGATGTATAAAAGCTAAATGCGTCTATTGATAACTCACTGTCAGCAAGCTTTTCAAAATCGTGCTGAAGGGTTTTACTAACCTTTTGATTATACTCATCAAGAAGCTTTACAGATACTATTTCAAGTTGCATTTTCCCTCGATAATCAATAAATGCTTGACATTTTTTGTTTGATTCAATTTACAAAAGTACACTTCTTAATCTGTGCGGGAGAATATACTCAAGAATGATTAGAATCACTCAAAACCCACTCGCCTTAGCCATCTCCCAACCTATTATACTTTTCTTTCTCGTGGAGTTCCAACGATACTCTCCCAGAATTCCGTCCTTACGTATTACGCGATGGCATGGAATTAAATATGCAATGTGATTGGAGCCTACTGCGGAACCAACAGCCTGCATCGCTTTCGGATTTTGTATGCGTTCCGCAACTCCCTGGTAAGTTGTAACTCCACCCATCGGAATTTTCAAAAGCGCTTCCCAAACTTTAATCTGAAAGTTAGTGCCCTTCACAAACACATGTAATTTACTTTGTGCCTCTGCCTTGCCGGCAGGCAGGTTCATGCCTTCGTGACTAAAGATCTGTTGAATAAAATCTTTTGTTAAATTTTGATCCTGATGAAAAATAGAATTATTCCAATGCTCCTTCATCATCTCCAACTCAAACTTAGGATCTTCATCGGTGGTGACAAACGATAGCCAGCAGATGCCACGCTCGGTTACACCAATTAGACAAAGTCCAAAGGGAGTTTCATGCATTCCGTATTCAATGCGAATGCCAGAGCCTTTTTGTTTATACTCTTGAGGTGTTACTGCTTCAAGCGTGGTAAACAAATCATACACTCTCGATTGACTCGAAAGTCCGGCATGCTCTGCTGCTTCCACCAGATTTTTCGATTGCTTTAATTTCTCTTTCAAAAAATCTACGGTAAGGTATTGTAAAAACCTTTTTGGACTGATGCCAGCCCAATCGGTAAAAATCCTTTGAAAATGAAAAGGAGAAAGGTGTACTTTTTCGGCCACCTCATCCAGTTCCGGCTGGCGCTGAAAATTTTTTTCCAGGTACTGAATGGCCTGCTCAATGCGCAGGTAGTTGATATTTTGTTCGATCACCATCATAAAGATATTGTTTTTTGATAGATCAAAATTGATGGA
>JANOLM010000261.1:0-1767 GCA_031419815.1 Bacteroidia bacterium | reverse complement strand
ACTAACTGCTAGCCTCTAGCTAGCTAGTGGCCAGAAGCCAGCGGCTTCTTAAGGTATTAACCGCAACGCTTTCCCTTTCTGAACAGCTTGAGTTCTGCGCTTCGCATCCAACTTTAGAAATAGATTGGAGGTATGGGTTTTAATAGTGTTGAGGGACACAAAAAGATGGTCGGCTATCTCCTGGTTGGAAAGCCCTTTCGCCATCAATTCCAAAACTTCAAGTTCACGTTTGCTAATCTCCAATCTGTGAAGTTCATTTTCGTTGAGAATAAATTTCGAACCGACCAAAACTACTTTCTTCCGGGTCAATCTCACACCTACCCACACACCAAGTATAGTAAACATGACAGCCACAATGCCTACGTAAAATTCAATGGTAAGATCACGGACCAAGAGGCGATACTCAAGATATTTGAGAAGAAAAATTAAAATAGCCATGGCAAGGCCGTAGAAGAAAATGGTGCGTTTCATATTCAGCAGTTCAATCCCTCTATTTCAACGCACCATTGATACAGATTCCCCATGGCGGTTATACAGAAAGCAGAAAATCAACACTAATTAATTTGATATTTTTGCGAGGCGTTAAAACGCAATTAATAATTCAACCAAAGTAGTATCCCAGGCAAGCCTTACTACCGCTTCACTACTATTTACTTTTGATAG
The DNA here is from genome assembly GCA_031419815.1 of Bacteroidia bacterium. GTDB lineage: Bacteria > Bacteroidota > Bacteroidia > Cytophagales > Cyclobacteriaceae > ELB16-189. Next base: position 1,104 of record JANOLM010000261.1, on the reverse strand, counting down.
TTGAATTGAAAAATTTTCAATGACTTCTACAGAATTCTTTACCGGAACAGTTACCCTTAAAATATCATTCGCCTGATTGTAACTATACGCTCCCCAAAAATCTACATCACTATTTATAATGATTAGCCACTCGTTAGCATTAGGAATTGTGAAGAGCGAATAGGTACCTGCTTTTACTTTTTTGCCCTGGATGATAACATCCTTAAAAAATTTGATTTCGGTAGATTCATTGGCTCCTGTCCGCCATACTTCATTGTAAGGAATGAGCTTTCCGAATATCTCACGTTCCTTTTTTGCAGGACGACTGTATGTTATTCGTACCAGTGCAGGAGTGTCACCAATTAATTTGGGAGCAAATTTTCGGTCATGGGCAAAATTATCCGGATAGTAGGCCATGTCCATAGGGCTTTTGTCAAGTCCTGCCATTTCTTGTGCCTGTACTTCCAATGTCAGAAGAAGTGCCACTAAGCAAAATAATACCACTTTATTTTTCATTATTTGATGGTTAAAATTATAGTCACAAATCTAAGAAGTCTTGAATACTCGTGCACTACTGTTTTCCTCATGATCAAGAATGATTCTTTGAATTGGAAAACTTTGTATTTATGTGCTCCAGCCCTCATCAGTCTACTTCAATAATGCATTTGAGATACTGGGGATTCAACATCAACCTACTTGTTTAGAGTTAATCAGCAATTGGATGCTTAGTGTTGTACAAGTCAATGTATCTATAGACACTGATTTTCTTATTTTTTTCCTTTCTAAATATTGCCGTCAGGGCTTTGTCATCTTTAATCAGATACTTAAAGTTGGAAATACTTGCCTCATAGTTTTCAATTGATGGAAGTTTAATCATATCATTTTCTGCATTAAGACAAATACTTCCGTATTTAATTACACGAACAAAAGCAACATCCAATTTTGAAATAGTAAAAACAATGCCGGGCAAAGGAATGACTGCATTCGGTAAATCTGATGATCTCATGTTACTAGTGTCATGTCAATTCATAATTGTCGGATACAATCTTTTTAGTTTTATTCTTGCATCCTGAGTTGTAAACTGCCAATTGATCACAGCGTTTTTATTGTTCCGGTGGCTTTCCC
>JANOLM010000260.1:0-3842 GCA_031419815.1 Bacteroidia bacterium | reverse complement strand
GTTGCAGGGGGTTCATCGTTTGCAAGACTCTTCAACGTAACGTGGGGAACTGTTTTGTATTTGAAGCCTTGGCGTATATCATGGTTTTTATCATCATATAAATTATAGTAAGGAAAAACTGCCGTCATTAACCTTTGCTTGGCAATGTTTAATGCAATTCTACTTGTATCAATGGTTATCCATCTACGACCCCATTGCTCTGCTACGTAAGCAGTTGTTCCACTGCCACACGTTGGGTCTATTACTAAATCTCCCGGATCGGTGGTCATTAGAATACAACGTTTTACTACATCAATATTTGTTTGCACAACATAGATAGGATCACTTGCGCCTTGAAAATCTGCCCATAGGTTATGTAATGGTTTAACTGGAAAATCATCATGGTATATCAAGTATTGAGGTGAAGAACCAAATAATTTAACTCTTCCTTTTTCAATTAACTTCATCATGCCATTTTTATTTGTTTTCCAGCTACTCTTCTGAGGTTTTATTAATTTCCCTTCTAGTTCGAATTCATAAAAACAGGTAGGTGTATAGCCAGCAGATAATAAATGGTTAACTCTAAAAACTTTTGAATTTTTAGGAAGTAACGATAAGTCTTTCTTTTCTTCTGGTGTCATTCTCCTATGCGTTCCATCGGGTAACATTATTTGAGAATATGGGGTATCTTCTCCAAGATCTTTTTGAGAATATAATTGACGGAATGTGTAGTTTTCTTTGTTTTTTGCATACCAAATTATATAGTCGCAAACTCCTGCTAAACCGCTAGAGCCTAATGGTAAAGATTTTCTTACTGTTATTAAACTGATAAAATTTTCGCTGCCAAAAACTTCGTCCATAACACTTCTTACTAAGTGTACATTCTCATCGCCTATTTGTAAGAAGCATGACCCCCTGTCATTCAAAAGCTCTTTTGCTATTAACAAGCGGTCACGCAAATAACCTAAGTATGAATGTATTCCTAACTCCCATGTATCACGAAATGCTTTGATTTGCTCTGGCTCACCGGTCAGTGCTTCATCATTCCCGTCTTTAACATCACGATTGTTCAGTTTTATCTGCCAATTCCCACCGTACTTAATACCATATGGTGGATCAAAATAAATAGTCTGCACTTGCCCGGCCATTCCTTCACGCTCTAACAAACTTGCCATTACCAAATGGCTATCGCCTTGTATGAGGCGGTTTGTCCAACCGTCTTGGTGGTGATAATATTCGCTTACTTTTTCTATTTCGTCTTTGTCGAGAGCATTGCCAAAGAGTTCATTCACACTGAACAAATCAATCTGACTATTTTTTTCTTCGGTAACTTTATGTAGCCTTTTAATCAGAGTTTCTGGGGCAATGTGTTCATGACGGTAAAGACTGCGTATGTCCACCCGCAATAAATCATCGCGGTCATCATTGCCGTATTTGTTCATCCAATATAATTCGGGGTCTTGGCCACGGTGGGTAACGGGGTTCTTAGGAAGTTCTAAAACCTTTTTGCCCTTGCTTACCTTTTCGTTTGCCTCTTCATAGCCTGCTTCTTCTTTGCTGGGTATGTGTGCGCGCTTGTCGGTTTTGTGTTTTATGGATTCTACTTTCTTGGCCATTGTCTGAACACGATTTTAATGATTACTTTGATTTACAGGATTGTTGTCTGGACACGATTTTGTGATTTATTTGATTTGCAGGATTGCATTTTAATCTTGTTCATCCTTTAATCACTTTAATCGTGTTCGGACTTGGGGTAATTAATTTCTTATTATACATTCTTTTGAATTCAAGGCTTAGCCCACCGAAATTGATGAGTAAGCCATCGGCAATATGATAGGCCTCCAGGTAGTTGATCGCTTGCGCCTTATGAACGTCTTCAATTTTTTCAAGTGCCTTTAGCTCAACCATTACACCATCTTCGACAAAAAAATCAACTCTTCTTGTGCCAATCTGCTCCTCTCTATAAAAGATTGGCATTTCCATTTCTCTATGAAAAGATAAACCAGCGAGTCTCATTTCAATGGCCAATGCTCTTTGGTAAATAACCTCTTGAAAACCATTTCCAAGAGTAGAATGAACATGCATGGCGCAGCCAATTATTTTATGTGTAATCTCATTTATATTTTCCCTCATCCTGTTTATCTTTTAATCCCCTTAATCGTGTTCGGGCGATTTACCAGCGATTTCATTTGGGTAATTGCAACAGTATTGAGTTGAATGAGCCTTACAGATTGCGATAGTCCCTGATGAATGAGTGCCGCATTGATGCTTTCCAGATTTGAGAGCACCACCAGTTGCTCAAGGGTGGCAGCGTCTCTTATATTACCTTCTTCTTTTGGATTAGCATCTCGCCATTGTTTTGCTGTAATGCCAAAAAGGGCCACATTCAGTAAATCGGCTTCATTGGCATACACAAAGTTGATTTGTGTTTTATTGAGTGATTTGGGAATTAAATTCTCTTTAATCGCATCCGTGTGAATATGATAATTTACTTTGGCTAATGTTCTTTGAAAACTCCATTCTAATTTCAGCCGGTCGTTTTCATCTTCTTTAAGCCGCTGAAATTCTTTGATGATGTACAGTTTGAACTCAATTGAAATCCACGAAGCAAATTCAAATGCAATGTCTTTGTGCGCAAAAGTTCCTCCATATCTTCCTGACTTTGAAACTATACCTTTTGCGTTAGTTTTCTCTATCCATTGTTTTGGGGTTAGGATAAAGCTATTTAATCCAGCCTGCTTTCTAAACCCATCGAATTCGATGGGTTTAAAATCAGGATTGTATAATTGCTCCCAAAACCCTAATAATTCAATGGTGTTTCTATTTCGAAGCCAATTCTGAATAATGGTGTCGGTTCGTTCTAAATCCTTATATCGGGCAATATCGGTTAGCGAAACAAAGTCAGCCAACTCACTTTGGAAAATCGTAATTTCAGTTCCCTGAACCATTATTTTTTTACTCTTTACCATATCAAATGCTTTGAATTCTTTCTATTAACTGACTTTTAATTATGGCGAATTCGCCATAATTAAAACCGGGGTTATAAACGCTTTCCCAAATACCCAAAAACTCAACGGTATTGCGGTTTCTCAGCCAATCGGAAATAAAAAAATCACCGTCTTTGGCTTTCAGCATATCGGTTAAAGAGATAAAATCCGTATCATTTTGCCTCATGATCGTAATCTCCGTTCCTTTTACATTTATTGTTTTGCTTTTTGCCATCTTATATGCTTTGAATTTTTTCGATTAATTGATTTTTAATGTTTCGTATGTCGTTAGCGACTTCAATGAAATGCCATTCGGGATAATTGTATTTGCCTCTCAATGAATTGACAGCGGGGAGCCAGCGGTTTTCAACAAACCATTTCTTTTCTTCTTTGTCTTTGCTCATGCCGCTGATTTCGATAATCAGGTTTTTGACTTTCCCATCTTTGCCTTTTACCCTTGCTATAAAGTCGGGATAATATTGTCTATCCTTTCCATCCATTGCATACGGTACTGTAAAGCCCAGGAACTGATTCTTTACATAACTTTCTACTTGTAGTTCTTCTAAGGTCTTTGCGGCAATGGCTTCCCAATCGCTGTCCATTACTACATAGTTTACATGGCTGCGTTTTGTTGGGTACACCTCTTTTATAGTATTGCCATTTACATACTTAGTACTGCTGAACTTATTATAGTAGTTAAAAACAGGGCGAATGTGTTCGATGGTATTTCTTTCGGGGTTGATGCCCCGTACAATGTGATCTACTATTTTCTTTGGTTTTTCGAAGTAGAGAAGTCTTTTATATCGTTGATCTTGGATGTTAAGCAGAATGACTTTTGTATTGTACCAAACCTCTACAATATTCAAGAGTGCACTG
>JANOLM010000259.1:0-2724 GCA_031419815.1 Bacteroidia bacterium | reverse complement strand
ATATTAGAATAATAATTACCCCAGAGTGCAATTTTGTTAGCTGACAAAAGTTCTTGGCTATATCTTGTTGGAATAAAAATAGTGGAAAGAGAATCTGTTAAAATAGGATCCCCAAAATATTGTGGAGATTTGCCAGCTTTTTGGCTCCATGCGATATTGCTTAAAAAGGCAAAACCAATTACTATGATAAATTTGAATTTTACAATTCTGTATTTCATCTTCTTTTTAGTCTATTGTTACTTCGCCATATACATATAATCCATCGTCAGGTTCAACATTGCTTTAATCCCTGTAAGAAAGCCGCGCTCATCAAGCATAAAATCGGGTGTGTGGTGCGCAGGCACTTTGTTTGGATCCTGATCCGGTGACATCGCGCCTACAAAAAAGAAAAATCCTGGTGTCTTTTTCTGATAGAACGCAAAGTCTTCGGCCCCCGTTATGGCGTTCATAACAAGTGTATTCTCAACTCCTGAGGCTTTTTGTAAACTCGGAAACATTTTCTGTGTAAGTGCGGGATCGTTGAATGTAACAGGTGTTCCTTTTCTTATTGTTACTTCCGCAGTGGCGCCTGCACTTTCAGCAATTTTTGTGGCCGTAAGAATTATTTTTTCATGTATCTTTTTCTGCATCACTGTATCGAGTGTGCGTATTGTGCCTGCCAATACGGCCTCTTCCGGAATTATATTTTCGCGAATCCCAGAGTGAATTTTTCCAACTGTTATAACTGCCGCTTCTTTGGTTAATTCTGTCTGGCGGCTAATTATTGTTTGCAAACCATTAATGATTTGAGCCGAAATAACTATAGGATCAATTCCCATCCAGGGCGAAGATCCATGTGACTGTCTTCCTTTTACAATGATGGAGTAGTTATCTGAGGCCGCAAGTATTCCACCTGGCCGATAAGTCAATTTTCCTAGCGGGGTAATGGAGCTTATGTGCAAGCCAAAGATCACATCTACCTTGGGGTTTTCCAGTACACCTTCTTTCACCATCAGGGCAGCACCGCCTTCTTCGCCAACAGGCGCTCCTTCTTCAGCGGGTTGAAAAATAAATTTGATTGTGCCTTTCAAATCACTTTTATTCTTAGATAAAATCTCTGCTACGCCCATCAAGATCGCTATGTGTGAATCATGTCCACAGGCATGCATCACACCGGTTTCTTGTCCGTTGTAAACAACTTTTTCTTTCGAGGCAAAGGCCAGGCTATTTCGCTCGGTTACAGGCAAGGCATCAATGTCGGCACGCAAAGCAATAACAGGCCCTGGCTTGGCTCCCTTTAATAAACCAACAACTCCAGTTTTGGCTACAGGATATTGAACTTCAATGCCTAGTTTTTTTAAATGCTCGGCTATGTAAGCACCAGTTTTTGTTTCGCGATTGGAAAGTTCAGGAAACTGATGAAAGTGTCTGCGCCATTCTATCACTTTTGATTCTATTTCTTTGGCTTGCTGATCAAACTTGGCCTGAAGCTTTGGGCTTACCTGTGCGAAGGTGCTGATGGTAATGAGGGAGAAGAGAAGGGTAGAGAATTTTTTCATGGAAAGGTTAATCGTTAAATGTTAATGGTTAATAGTGCTTTGTCAATTGTCCCGATAGCTATCGGGATGCCTTTTGTCAACTTATTTCTTCGTCATATACATATAGTCCACAGTAAGATTTAAAAGAGTTTTGACGCCCGTCACAAATGATTTTTCATCGATCATAAAATCAGCAGTGTGATGTACGGGTGCTTTCTCCAATTTCATATCAGCGGGATAAGCTCCCAGAAAAACAAAAAGTCCTGGCACTTTCTGCTGGAAGAAAGAGAAATCTTCCGCCATTGTTACGGCAGGTATAACTTGAACATTCGCTTTTCCTGCTGCACGGTTCAAACTAGGAATCATCTTTTCCGTCAAGGTGGGATCATTGTACGTGACCGGATAATTTATACTAATTTCAACTTCCGCTGTTGCACCTGCACTTTCGGCTATTCGGTTCACCGTAAGCCTGATCTTTTCGTGCATTTTCTTTTGCATCTCTGGATCAAAGCTGCGGATGGTTCCCTCCATCGTTGCTATTTCCGGAATAATGTTTCCACGTATGCCCGCATGTAAACTTCCGATGGTAATCACTACTCCTGCTTTCGTCAATTCTGTTTGTCGGCTTACAATGGTTTGAAGGCCTTGTATCACCTGACTTGATACCATGATAGGATCAACGCTGTCCCAAGGCGTGGCACCATGCGCGCCTTTGCCTATAATTTTTATTTTCAAGCCGTCTACCGCTGCCATCAAACCTTCTGGCCGATAAGAAATTGATCCACTTGGCAGAAGTGATTGTATGTGCAATCCAAACACTGCATCCACTTTGGGGTTTTCAAGCACACCTTCTTTCACCATCAGCAATGCACCCGCATCTTCTTTATCAGGTGCGCCTTCTTCGGCTGGCTGAAATAAAAATTTTACGGTTCCTTTCAATTCGCTTTTATTTTTAGAAAGCACTTCGGCAACAGCCATCAATATGGCCATATGTGAATCATGTCCGCAAGCATGCATCACTCCCGTTTCTTGTCCATTAAATATTGCTTTTTCCTTAGAAGCGAAAGGCAATGAATTTCTTTCTGTTACCGGAAGGCCATCCATGTCGGCACGCAAGGCCACAACGGGCCCTGGCAGTCCGCCTTTTAAAATACCTACAACTCCAGTTTTTGCAACTGGATATTGAACTTCTATTCCAATAGATTTT
>JANOLM010000258.1:0-3354 GCA_031419815.1 Bacteroidia bacterium | reverse complement strand
CCCATCCTTTTAAAGTTTTCATTTCCACCGGAGTGATCACCATGAAGATGCGTGTTGACCAAAAAACGAATTTCTCCCGGATCAAGTGTTTTTATCGCTCCGTTAATTTTATTAGACAAAGGAGCAAATTGGTTATCGATCATCAGTGTCCCGTCTTTTCCAATCAAAACACCGATATTACCGCCTGATCCTTTCAGCATATAAATATTATCTGTGATTTTCACTGGTCGGATTTTTACCGTATCCATATTATTACCCTGTGCAAAAGCGCCAGAGGAAACAAGTAAAAGAAAATTAAGTGTCAAAAGTTTTTTCATGTGTATATTTTTTATGGTTCAGTATTTAAAATATGATTTGATTGCTCTTTATCTATTGTTTTTAAGTTGCCCACGTCTTGCCAACTTTCTCCAACGGCACACAACCTTGAAATGGTCCTGGTACCTGATTATATTGTAGAACTTCTGTTGCCCCTGCCTGACTTGTAAAGAAACCTAATAAGGTTAACTCTTTTACTTTTAAAATAAAGGGCTTATCCTTTCCTCCTCCTGTATTCCACCATCCTTGCGACCCAGTTTCAACAGAACCTTCGAAAGCTTTCGCATGCATCTTTTTAACAAAAGCTATTTGTTCCTCGCCTTCACACTCATTAAAACTGCTGCCATATTCTTTTGCGGCTTCGTCATCAAAATCAATAAGACTTTTAATGAATGCTTCCTGATCCTTTTGTGAATACACTTCTTTCAACATGTTATCAATAAATGAGGGCACACCCACATCTTTCGCACCAGGTGTAGTTGTTTTGGGTAAAATGATTTCTGATACTTCCGCAATCAGGCGTGCTTGATCCTCTGTAAAAAATACAGGTTTATAATTTAACTCAGGTGCTGCTTTGCACCCATTCAACACACCCATCAATGCCGGACCTGTGATAGCATAGCCCAACACCATGGCAGCGCGTTCAAGTACCTCTCTCCTATTCATATTTTCTATTGTTAAGCTAGTAAGATCTATAAAGTTCCTTTTTTCAATTCACCTACCGCATAATCTACTGCGCGGGCGGTAAGTGCCATGTAGGTAAGTGAAGGGTTTTGACAAGCCGATGAAGTCATGGCCGCACCATCCGTTACAAAAACATTTGAAGCCTCATGCACCTGGTTCCATTTATTCAACACAGATGTCTTTGGATCTTTGCCCATGCGGGCGGTGCCCATCTCGTGAATACCAAGACCAATGTTATCCGGGTTATCATACATTCTCACATTTTTAAATCCGGAGGCCTCCAACATTTCTGCTGCTGCTTCCTTCATGTCTTTGCGCATCACTTTTTCATTTTCTTTCCATTCTGCATCAACGTTAAGAGTTGGCAATCCATAAACATCTTTTTTATCTTTGTTCAACGTAACCCGGTTGTCTGAATAAGGCAAACATTCACCGAAACCCGTAATACCTATCTTCCAATCTCCTGGCGTGGCGAGCTCATTTTTTAAATCTTCTCCGATTGACATTTCTTGAACGCCCCTGGACCAACCCATTCGGCTGGCACTTCCCTGATAACCGAAACCACGTATGTAGTCCGTGCGCTTGTCATCACCAACGTTTCGGAATCTGGGAATATAAATTCCATTGGGTCTGCGACCGATATAATATTTATCTTCAAAACCATCCACATCCGCTTCAGCACCTGCCCGATACTGATGGTCCATAAGGTTGCGGCCTAATTGATCACTTCCATTTCCCAATCCATTGGGAAATCTGTTTGATGTAGAGTTTAAAAGAATAAAGGTGCTTCCCAACGTTGAGGCATTGAGAAAAATAACTTTAGCGAAATAATCAATCTCTTCTTTGGTTTCAGAATCAAGAACTTTAACACCAACGGCTTTTCCTTTTGTCTCATCATAAATAATGGAATGAACAATTGAATTTGGTCTCAAGGTCATGTTACCAGTCTTTGTGGCAGCGGGAAGCGTAGAAGCATTGCTGCTAAAATAGGCTCCATACGGGCAACCCCGATCGCAAAGATTTCTAGACTGACAAATTCCCCGGTTTGGATCATGAGGCAAAGCTGCTGTGAGATGAGCAACCCGGCCGATGGTTATTTTTCTTCCTTTAAATTTATCGGCCACCTTATCACGAAAAATTTCTTCCACACAATTTAATTCCATAGGAGGAAGAAATTTCCCGTCCGGTAAATGGGCCAGTCCTTCGGCACGACCACTTACACCAATAAAGGATTCTACATAATCATACCAGGGTGCCATATCCGCATAGCGAACGGGCCAATCCACGCCAACGCTATCTTTTGCATTCGCTTCAAAATCTAAGTTCGATAACCGATACGTTTGTTTTCCCCACATTAGGGATCGTCCCCCAACATGATATCCCCTTATCCAGTCAAAAGGTTTTACCTCTGTATATGGGTTTTCGGTATCCTTGACCCACCAATGCTTATTAGCCTGATTAACCCAATTAGTTCTGGATTGCACGGGATAAAATTTTAGTTCCTCATCCGATAGTTTGCCTGCATGAGGTAATTGCCAGGGGTCTTTCGTCATGGTCGGATAATCTAAAACGTGCCGCACATCTCTACCTCGTTCCAGCACTAAAGTTTTCAATCCTCTTTCCGTTAGCTCTTTCGCAGCCCATCCACCACTAATGCCTGTGCCTACTACGATAGCATCGAAGGTGTTCTGTTTTTGTGCGTCAATATTTAAATTCATGAGAGAAATTATTTTAATTAAAGCTAAGAAAATGTTTGGAAGTTTTAATGTGAGATTATAGCAATGGCGGATAACAATTTTTCCCCAAATACCTCACCCATAAAAGTGCATGCTTTATCTTAACTCAACTCCCCTCTCAAGGAGCTCAAGGAGAGGGGTATTCACTCTGTAAGACTACATACACACGAACAAATGGTGAGGACTAGTACTGAATCATGTTGCAACAATTTGAAAATGCACCTGTATGCCAATGGTCTTCAAATTGCCTCACCCTTTGAAGGCGCGCGTTTTTGTATTGAGTTTAGCTTCCCTCTCCTTCAGGAGGTAGTATAATGGAATTTAAAAAGAAGATCATGACAGAAAGATTTATGCGTTTTATCACCCCATCCCAAACCCTTCCCCTAAAGGAGAAGGGAGCGACTCCCTCTCCGTTTCGAAGAGGGCAGGGGGTGAGGTGACACAAATTCTTGAGCAAGAAACGGGTTGAGTTCAGTCAGTGGATGACCCAATTTTGATCTATCAAAAAACAATATCTTTATGATGGTGATCGAACAAAATATCAACTACCTGCGCATTGAGCAGGCCATTCAGTACCTGGAAAAAAATTTTCAGCGCCAGCCGGAACTGGATGAGGTGG
>JANOLM010000257.1:0-2676 GCA_031419815.1 Bacteroidia bacterium | reverse complement strand
TTAAATAAACAGGTAAGCCCAACTTACAGATAGTTGTACATCCGCAAAATGACTATCATCAATTCACAAAATGACTTTAGTCAGCAAAGCGGATATTGGTTAGCTATGACAGGAAAATAGGAGAGAATTTTGAAGGTGACGTGAGGGCAAAGCAGTATAGCTGATTCCGTAGGCGGTATTCAGGGTGACAGGTATCTATTGAAAGTCTAATGCCAGTGCCCACAAATAGGGGCTATTTCTGAAACAGATCTATGGTTGCTACATTTAATCTATTAATGCGCGGGCATTTTTTTGTAAAGACAATGAATAGCGCAGGCTTGATTCTTGTAACAGTACTTTTAAAAAGTCGCATCGGTGGGAGAAGAGTATTAAATCTTTTACCAGGAGAGTTGCTACCCAGGATTTGTTAGCCTGGTAAATGATTTGATCAAAGAAGTGTTTCTTAGTTTTTGTGCACTCATTACCATAAATAAAAATAAAAACCCTACTCGCAAGTAGGGTTTTTATTTCTGAATTAGAGATTCAACTAGTTATCTCCTTTGACTTCAACTTCCCTAGCGACACCATTGATAGTGACGGTCACAAGCTTGTCACAAGTACCAGTTCCATAGTCAATCGTAACCTGCCTGCTGTCGGTAGTCAACACTTTTGTGCCTTCTACTGCCATGAAAACTTTGCTATTTAAACCACACTCTCTTTTATAAACCAATGGTTTGGTAATTTCCATTTGATAGGTCTTGCCATCACGATTTGCTCCAGAGGCAGTGCCTGACAACGTCCATGTAGCCGTTGCAATTGTTAATTGGCGCGTTAAGTTTGCCGTGCGTGTTGCAAATGTTCCATCTGGCCAAGTTGCTTTTCCACCATCAACAACAATGGTCACCTTAGGGGTGGTTTCACTGCTTGTGGTGTTAGTCACCGTACGCGTTCCTTCAATCTTTACACCATTAATGGTATATCCATCAAATGTAGTTTTAGTGAATGAACCAGAGACAAACCTTTTTCCTTTAAATTCAACTTTGATAATGCCTTTCCTGATATTTCCTTTCGCGTCTGTGCAACCAGTGGTTCCAAAATTAATGGTGATAAACCCATGCGGATTGGCCAGAGTGTTGCTAGTGGCCACAACATTGTCCGAAGCAAAATCTACGGTAACCGTTGCACATGTGAATCGGCTATCTCCGGAAGGCTTAGTCCCTCCTCTTCCTCCGGCATCTCCTTCTCTGCTGCCAGTAGCGGTGCTATTATCAGAAACAACAACCGATTGAGACATATCGTCTGCATCGGCCTGATAAGCTTCTGAGGCTGCCTCATTTTCTACATTTTTCCCATCGCTTGCACTAAAATCAATTCCGCTTTTTTCGCTACAAGAGGCTAAAAAGACTAAGAATGCCACTGCCACAGTGGAAACGGACATTCCAAATTTGTTTTTCATAGTTTTCATGAGGGTTTTTCGTTTGTTTTGGTCTTAGAGTTATAATCCCTGCTAAGGTTTAACAAGTCAACTAAAAAAAATTAAATGCTTCAATTTAAAAATCGATTTTCTATCTTAAAGCTGGCCTGTATTACTGTGGCGCTGCTTTTAGTAACCATTTATTCCCGTGGTCAGCTTAAAATTGCCAAGCTTAAATATGGAGGAGGTGGCGATTGGTATGCAAATAAAACTGCTTTGCCTAACCTGATCCGGTTTTCTAATAAGGAATTGGGCACTAACCTTAAGCCGGAAGAAGATGTGGTGGAGGTTGGAAGCCCTGACTTATTTCTGTACCCATATGTATATATGACCGGCCATGGAAATGTAATTTTTTCAATGGAAGAGGCAGCCAATTTGAGAACCTATTTGTTGGGGGGTGGATTTTTACACATCGATGATAACTATGGGCTGGATAAATTCATCAGGATTGAATTAAAGAAAGTTTTTCCAGACCTTGAATTGGTAGAATTACCTTTCAACCATCCTCTCTATCATCAGAAATTCGATTTCCCTAAAGGGCTGCCCAAAGTACATGAACATGATGGTAAACCGCCTCAAGGTTTTGGATTGATGCATGAAGGCCGGCTCGTTATTTTTTATTCTTATGAATGTGACTTGGGCAACGGCTGGGAAGATGCTCGCATTCACAACGATCCGGAAGAAAAGCGACAGCAAGCTTTGCGCATGGGTGCTAACATTCTCAGCTATTGCTTTACTACCAATTATTGAAGCTAATGTCCTCAAAGTTATTCTCATCACTCGTATTTATTGCGTTTGCACTTTTATGCTGCTCATGTCAAACTCAATCTCAACTGGAAAATAAACTGGCCCGACAATATTGCAGCAGTTGCCACATGTTTCCTGAACCGGGTCTTTTAGATAAGGCAACATGGAATAAAAAAGTGTTACCCAAAATGGGCATCTACTTAGGATTACCCACCTATGATTTTTTCAACGATGTGCCGGCCGATGATCTACCGACCTTCCTAAGCACCTTGCCTGCCAGCCCAGTGGTGACCGAAAAAGAATGGGAAGCCATCTGTCACTATTTTGAAGTAAATGCGCCTGATTCTCTCTCGAAAGTTAGCCGCAATCAACCTAAAAAACTTTCTCAATTTGCAGTTTCAAAATTTCAATTGCCCGGTGGACGAAGTAATCCACTAATCACATTGCTTGAAGTTGATACCGCCCATGAAAATATT